>JAFGPL010000154.1 GCA_016936215.1 Bacteroidales bacterium | reverse complement strand
TAAGTACAGAAATAGTCAGACTGATAATTTTATTCAAAATTAGTCTAAATAATTTTTAAATGAACAAAAGTTCATTTATTTTTGATTATTCTTTTTTAGAATTTATTACAGGATTTTGTGCCAGGCATGATTGAAAATGCAAATGAAACTTTACATTACCAAAAATTTCAGAATTCCTGCAATAAGAAAAAGAAATGTATCATTCGGTATTGATTGATCATTTGGGTTTCAGAATGATACAAAACGATATGAAAGACGGATGTTGTCGGAACCGGGAAATCAAAACAGACCGGGTGTTATCATGAGGTATTATTGAATATAGGTTCCGGGAAATTGTATGCGAAAGTAAATTTAAATAAAATATTGTGTAATATAATAAAACTTGGCATTATGGATACATTAAAAAACAATACTGAAAAAATCATCGAAATGCTGGGAAGTGACAATACGTTGCTTATCTTTAATCAACCCAAAATATCAAAGGAAAAATTGTACATTCCAAGCCCGGATACAATCAACGATGTATTCGGTTTCAGTGACCGTAACACGAAAACTCTCATCAATTTGTCCCGGATATACAGTCACGGGCGACTTGGCGGTACGGGTTATCTTTCGGTTTTACCCGTCGATCAGGGTATAGAACACAGCGGTGGCAGTTCCTTTGCGCCCAATCCTGATTATTTCGATCCTGAAAATATCATCAAACTGGCCATGGAAGGAGGATGTAACGCTGTGGTTACCACTTTGGGCGGACTGGCACTGCATTCGCGCAAGTATGCACATAAAATACCGTTCATTGCCAAGATTAATCATAATGAACTGTTGACTTATCCCAATAAATATGACCAGATCATGTTTGGCACTGTTTCAGAAGCCTGGAATCTGGGAGCTGCGGCAGTAGGCGCTACCATATATTTCGGATCGCAAGAATCGAACCGCCAGATCGTTGAAGTGTCAGAAGCCTTTGAACAGGCACATGAACTGGGTATGGTGACCGTTTTATGGTGTTATACAAGAAACAAAGATTTCAAAACGGACAAGAAAGACTATCATACTGCGGCAGACCTCACCGGACAGGCCAACCATCTCGGCGTTACCATTAAAGCAGACCTTATCAAGCAGAAACTGCCTACCTGTAACGGTGGTTTCACTGATCTTAAATTCGGAAAAATACATCCCGATATGTACCAAAAACTTGTCTCTGATCATCCCATCGATCTTTGCCGTTATCAGGTGGCCAACTGCTATATGGGTAAGATAGGATTGATCAATTCAGGAGGAGCTTCCTCGGGCGCCGGTGATTTTGCAGCTGCTACCAGAACGGCTGTTATCAATAAGCGGGCCGGTGGTTCAGGATTAATATCGGGACGAAAAGCCTTTCAAAGACCCATGAGCGAAGGCATTGAAATGCTTAATCTCATCCAGGATGTTTACCTGAATGATGAGATTACGGTAGCCTAATGATGAATCATTTTAAAAGGAAGATAATATGTCTGTTTCTTCTGATACTTTTATTTGGATAGCGGTATTTGCTATTATTGCAGCAATTGTAAATGGTATCGGCATATTAATCATTTTTAAGTATAAAAAATGGGCTGAAAAGGCTAAAACTTATTTTATGTGTTTTGCTGCTGGTGTGCTGATATCAACACCTTTGATGCTGGCTTTGCCTCAGGCAATACAAAAAAACTTTTATGCAGGATTTATGGCTTTGCTGGGTTTTTTATTTATGTTTTTCTCTAATGAACTTATTAAACATCTTACGAAAAAAGAAGTTCTCGCTTTTGGAATAGTCGCAGCAGAAGGTATAGGAATTCATTCTTTTATAGATGGAATTATTTATACAGTCACATTCAGCATCAGTATTCTCACAGGTGTTTTGTCAGCAACAGGGTTGGTTATTCATGAGTTTGCTGAAGGAGTGATAACTTACACGCTTTTTTTGAAAGGAGGAGTAAAAGAAAAAACAGCTATGTTTTATGCATTTCTGGTCTCTGGTCTTACTACCCCTTTGGGAGCTTTTGTAGCCTATCCTCTTGTGAATAAGCTAAACCAAAGCAATATGGGATTGATATTAGGCTTCGTAGCAGGAGTATTAATTTATATTTCTGCTTCTCATCTTTTACCTGAAGCAAGCGGAGAAGAAAAAATACATTCCAGCTTTGCTTTTTTGAGCGGTGTAGGACTGGCAATTTTTATAGTATTGTCTAAAGTGTTATAGAGGTATGGTCAAAAGACGAAAAATGCTACAGGGCAAAGGAATGGGAGGTGGAGGAGACAGGGAGGATTAGGTTAAGGCTCGTAATTTTTGGTTCAGGGTTAAAAATGATTTTAGAATGAAATTTTATACTGATGAAAATTAGTAATGTAAATGAAATGAGAAATATGGACTATCGGGCTACTGAAGAGTATGGTATCCCGCAGGAAATTCTCATGGAAAATGCAGGCCAGGCTGCTTACTTTGCTATTTTAAATGAAGTTGGTGTTAAAAATAAAAATTTTGTAGTTTTTTGCGGTGTTGGAAATAACGGAGGCGATGGACTGGTGGTTGCCAGAAAAATTTATTCCAGTGGTGGTCACGTCACTGCTTATATTATAGGTGATCCTTCAAAATATAAGGATGCTGCAAAACAAAATTTTAGCATTGTTGAAAGAACTCAAATTAAGATAATTAATCTTCGGGATATTTCATTAGCCAGAAAAGCCGTTCAAAGCGCGGATATCATTATCGATGCAATTTTTGGTACCGGTCTCGACAGGAAAGTTACAGGGATACATAAAGATGTTATTGACATCCTGAACACGAGTCAAAAGACAATCTTCAGTCTGGATATACCTTCGGGAGTGCATGGAAACAGCGGTCAGGTAATGGGTACAGCTGTAAAGGCAAATTATACAATTACTTTCGGTTTACCAAAAATAGGAAACATTCTTTATCCCGGATTTGAACAGTGTGGTAAATTGTTTGTCACGCATATTTCATTTCCTCCTGCATTGCAAAATACAGGTGAAATCAATATAGCTGTAAATGACCCCAAACCTATTCCTGCAAGGAAAAAGGATAGCCACAAAGGTAATTATGGCAAAACACTGTTTATAGCCGGTGCATCAAATTATTTGGGAGCGCCTTATTTTGCTGCATTATCATTTCTTAAAGCAGGTGGAGGTTTGTCTTTTTTAGCAACACCCGGAAATATTTCGGCTTTTGTTGGTAATAAAGGAAGTGAAATTGTTTTTATACCCCAAAAAAACACAACATCAGGAAGCATCAGTTATGAAAACAAGCAGCATCTCCTGCAACTTGCAGAAAAAGCGGATATGGTTGTTATTGGCCCTGGATTGTCATTAAATGAAGAAACACAAACCCTGGTCAGGGAATTATGCAGTGAAATTAAAAAGCCTCTGCTTATTGATGGAGATGGAATAACCGCTGTGGCCAATGACCCGTATTGCATTGTGAAAAGGGCGGCACCTACAATTTTAACACCGCATCCGGGTGAAATGGCTTCCATTACAAATTTGAAAACAGAGGATATTTTAAAAGATAAAATCAATATTTTACAGGAAACCTGTCTAAAGCTTAACACCACAATTGTATTGAAAGGGGCTCATTCATTGATCGGTTATCCGGATAAAAAAGTACTGATCAATCTTTCCGGCAATTCCGGTATGGCTGTTGCCGGCAGTGGTGATGTACTGACCGGAGTTATTGCTGCCATGGCCGGTCTTGAATTTTCAATTGACGATGCCGTGCCTATGGGCGTTTTTATACATGGTTTTGCAGGTGACCTTGCAGCAAAAGAAAAGGGCGAAGATGGGATTATTGGCAGCGATATAATGGAACAATTACCTGTTGCAATGAAGGCCATGCGAGAAAATTTCGAAGCAATAACAGCAGATTATTATCATAATATATACATCATATAACCAATAGTTGTTAAAAAATTAAAAGTGTTAATATCAATTCCCGAAGAAAAACTTACAGAACTGAAAGACTGGTTCGTAAACTATATGCACACATTTCAATATAACAATCCGGAAATACAACAAAACATTGACTTAAAAGAGGAGCATACAAAACGGGTATGCAAAGGAATTATACATATTGGAAAACAATTGAAGTTAAACAAGGATGAATTAAGATTGGCCGAAATAATTGCCCTGTTTCACGATATTGGCCGTTTTGAACAATATGCCCGATACAGATCTTTCAGGGATGGAAAATCTGAAAATCATGCCGATCTGGGTGTAAAAATATTGGAGAAATTTGGCGTACTTGAATCATTGAATAGCACCATTAAAAACATCATATTACGAGCGATATATTACCATAACCTACCTACATTACCCCAGGAAGAAACAGATCCCTGTTTGTTTTTTACGAAACTAATCCGTGATGCTGATAAATTGGATATATGGAAAGTAGTTACCGATTATTATCATAGAAAGGAACCGAAAAGAAATGGTGCTATTGAACTTGATTTACCTGATACACCTGGATTTTCAGATGAAGTTTATCATGACTTGATAAACCAAAGAATAGTGAGAATGAAACATATAAGAAATCTGAATGATTTTAAACTGCTACAAATCGGATGGATTTTCGATATCAATTTTCAACCTACTTTAGATTGCATCAAAAAACGTCGTTATCTTAAAAAGATTCGGGATGTCTTGCCGGAATCGAAAGAAATTGACGAGATTTGTAATGTCATCAATGTTTCTTGCTTTAATTGAAACAAAAGGTTAAAAATATATCAATATGTCGTCTATAAAAGAAAAAAACAGAATCCCTGCAGGAAGCACATTACATCTGGGAATTGACATAGGATCCATATCGTTAAATACTGTTTTAATAGATGATCATGACAGTATCGTTGAAAACCGCTATGATTATTGTCACGGTAAACCTTTCCACAGATTAAGGGATGTCCTCGAAGAACTGTTTGAAGAATACAGGAACTGTCATATTGCAACCTTATCATTTACAGGTAGCGGAGGTAAACTTGCTTCTGAATTGATCGGCGGGTACTATGTAAATGAGATTATTGCCCAATCCACTTCTGTATCAAAACTATACCCGAAAGTAAAAACCATCATTGAAATGGGTGGAGAAGATTCGAAGCTTATTTTTATGGATACCTCAGAGAATCATTCGTCCAGACTCCTTGATTTTCAATTGAATAACCTGTGCGCAGCCGGCACTGGTTCATTTCTTGACCAGCAGGCGAAAAGAATAGGAGTTTCCATTGAAAACGAATTTGGTGAACTTGCATTACAATCAGAAAACCCTCCAAGGATAGCGGGAAGATGCAGTGTTTTTGCGAAAAGTGATATGATCCATTTACAACAGATCGCAACCCCGGTTCATGATATTGTTGCCGGACTCTGTTTTGCAGTAGCAAGGAACTTTATCAGTTCAATGGCCAAAGGGAAAAAGCTTGAATTTCCGGTGATATTCCAGGGTGGTGTTGCAGCAAATGTTGGTGTTGTAAGAGCTTTCAGGGAAATTCTTCATGCAGGAAAGGAAGACCTGATCATTCCTGAGTACCATGCATCAATGGGCGCCATTGGAGTGGTTTTTCATACTTTTTCCACGGATGCCAAAAGTAAGGCTGTTTTTAAAGGATTGGAAGGACTGGAGAAATATCTTAAAAGCGGAGATGTAAATGAAAAATATTTGGAACCTCTCAGGGAACCGGGTACAAAGATTAATAAAGATGTCAGGATATTGCCTGACAGGACGGAGAAGACAGAAGTGTATCTCGGACTGGATGTTGGCTCATTAAGCACAAACGTAGTATTAATTGATGATAATAACCAAATTGTTGCCAGAAGGTATCTTCCCACTGCCGGTAAACCTCTGGATGCTATCAGGCGTGGAATGCTGGAAATTTTTGATGAAGTTGGCGATAAGGTTGTTGTTAAAGGTTCCGGGTCAACGGGTTCGGGCCGTTATCTTACCGGTGATTTTATCGGTGCCGATGTGATTCGTAATGAAATCACCGCTCAGGCTACAGCAGCAGTTGCTTATGATAAAGAAGTGGACACGGTATTTGAGATTGGCGGACAGGATTCAAAATATATCAGTATCGATCATGGCGTGGTTGTTGATTTTGAGATGAACAAAGTGTGCGCTGCAGGAACCGGATCATTTCTGGAAGAACAGGCAGAGAAATTAGGTATCAACATCATTGATGAATTCGGAAATCTGGCACTTCACTCAAAAAAACCTGCAGCACTGGGCGACCGGTGTACGGTTTTCATGGAATCTGACCTGAATTCGCACCAGCAAAAGGGAGCAAAAACAGAGGATCTGGTCGGAGGTTTGGCCTATTCTATTGTTCTGAATTATATTCATATGGTAGTCGGGAAAAAAAGGATCGGCAATCATATACTCTTTCAGGGCGGGGTTACAAATAATAAGGCAGTGGTAGCGGCATTCGAAAAGGTTACCGGTAAAAAAATATATGTGCCCCCTCACTTCGATGTAACAGGTGCGATCGGAGTTGCAATGCTGGCAAGGGATCATGTGAAAGAAAAAAAGATTAATACCAGGTTTAAAGGTTGGGACATCAGTAAAATTCCTTATACGGTCGATACGTTCATTTGCAAGAAATGTCCTAATTTTTGTGAGATCAGACGGGTAAGGATAGAAGGAGAGAAAAGGCCACTGTTCTATGGAGCACGATGTGAATTATTCGAAGTGGAAGAACGTAAAAACAAAGGTCAGGGAATACCCAATTATTTCGACGAGCGGCTGAAAATGCTAATGGGCGATTATAAAGAAGAAGAAAAAGATGAAAGAATTTCCATTGG
>JAFGPL010000153.1 GCA_016936215.1 Bacteroidales bacterium | reverse complement strand
ACTTGAACAGGCTGTTATTACAGAACCTGTGACATATGATAAAATTATAAATGAAAATCACGGGCGTTGACTGGATACCCCATTTATATATATTATTATTTCATGGCGCGACTGGCGCTATGGCGGCAGCTATTCAACACGGGCATTGGTACAAAGTTATCCTGTATTTGCCCTGGCCCTTGGCGCATTTATTGAAAAGATACTTCAAAACAAGTGGCAACGTGTTTTACTATTTGGCATCGGCGCATTTCTCATTTATACCAACCTGTTTCAAATCAGGCAATACAATTATACCATTTTGCATTATGGCGATATGAACTTCAGGTACTACAAGAGAATTTATTTAAACAATAAATTACATCCGATAGATTTCAGCCTGTTAGACAATAAGGACTGGATTAGAAATGAAGATAAATATCAAGATAATGAACTCTTATTAATTGACAGCACAAGGATTATAAGAAGTAATCCCGATTCTGCAGGCCACGTCATCAGTATAAATTTAGGTTTTGATACAACGAAAAAAAACTGGCTGAAAATAGAGTCGGAAATAGTACCTGAATCTGGCACATATGGTTCCTATCTGAATTCTGAAATACAAAATGGGGATGATATAAAACATAATAAAATCAGGTTATTCGGGCCTTCAGGTTATTATCATCAATATGCTTTTTATGTAAATGTTCCGGATTGGGCAAATGATGGAAAACTCATGATATATGTAAGCTCAGTGGAAGAATTTTACGGAAATATAAAGACATTAAAAATTACCGCTTTAACAAGGTAAAAAGGAAACTAAAAGGTAATGTGTCCATACACAAACGGATTCTTTTTCCTGGCCGAAAAAATAATTACTCTTTACAAACGGTTTTTTCTGGCAGCGATAAAACTCTTGATATATACCACTATAGCAACAATACCGGTTGCAATCATCACTAACACGCGCAGGATTGCCAAGCCGTCGCCTCTTGAAATTGCGCCTGACAAAGGTTTAAAGAGGGAGATGATAATAAGCAACGTAAGTACAACAATCACGTGCGCCATTATTTTATTGCCGCTTTTAAATCCGAGGCCCAATATCAAAAGCACAATTCCTGAAATTACCGGGATAAGTGCGGTTAACGATGTGCTTCCTGTTGCATAGTATCCCCAGGTACCAATAAGCATAAGTGCTGCAGCATTTAAAAGGTTTATTTGAGAAGGTTTCATCCGAATAAAATTTATTTTTCAAAGGTCGGATGGAACCCACATGTCTCAAATACAAGACATTGTTAGACCTGTTTGAGATTTTATTCATCCGCCTTTGTGTTAAATATCGTTTACATGTGGGTTTCATAATGATAGTTTAAAACAAATAATTAACCACTTAGACATATATTTGTTTAATATTTCTAATTTTATTATCCAAAATTCAGAAAAAGGAATCCTTAACATTATGAAACAGAAAATTTTAATTCCGTTGGTAATGCTTCTGCTCACGGGCAGTCTGTCTTGTTTTGCAGGCACCATGATACCTGGCAGGTTATACCTGCTGAAAGATGGCAGCGAAATAACCTGTAACCTTGAATTTTCAACCGGGCAAGGTAAAATTGAAGCCTCAAACCCTAAAACCGGCGAGGTTTTCAAAGGACACTATACCGTAATATTTGTAAGCGATATCATGGGCCGCGGACGGGGAGTGATGTTTGGCGATAAGGGAACCATAATATTCCTTAACATCGAATTCAGCAAAGGTACTATATGGAACCTGCCTGTCGGATACGGCGACGGAGAGGACAATAACGGTTTGAAATACCAGTATCAGAGCAATCCGAAATAAATCCCGATTAGATTCTTGGATACCAATCCGAATGCTGTTTTTCAATATATTTGCTTTTTTCATAAATGAATTCATGATAGATTGTTATGGCACTGTTTTTGTTGTCCGAAAACAACCTGATTTGATATCCTTGCTTATGACCAACCACAATACCAAATTTAAGAAAACACACCTGTATATCATTTTCATTGTTTTGCTGGCTATTCTGTCTGCCCCGCAAATCTTTTGTCAGAAGTTTTTAACCGACACCCTTTATGTTGATTTTCATCCGGAGGTTTTTCAGCAATCGGGTTTTATTTGCTATGATACTGTTATTGATAAAAGGCATGAAGACCCCCATTTTGTGATGTACAAGACGAAAAACAAATTCCTTCTTTTTCCTGTTGACCAGGAAATTCACCTAACCCGGCCGCTTGCATCAACCATATACCAAAATATTGCAAATCAGGATGCATGTATGAAAACATTTATCCTGCAAATCAACCGTTTTGAAATTGAGAAAAAGAAAGGTCGGTTTTCAGCACCTACCTTCCTGCTGGCAGATATTCCTGTATATGAGATAAGAAATGATACACAGATTTTTTACGGTACCCTGTATTACAAACACCTGTACCATCCGCAAGCCAGGAGAGAAACACCTGAACAATCAACAGAAAACCTTTTAAATAGCTGGTACCGGACATTCCGGACAGATCTTATTAAAATCAACGCCATAGAAGGAGGGGTACCGCCCGAACTGGCACCTAATCTTATTAAAGATCCTTTCGTGCCGCCGTTATTCCTTAATATTCACACGGGTGTCTTTGCCGGAGTGGATTGGTATGGTTTTCAGGCTGAGATGTATTTCAACCGGCCGGAAACAGAATCAAGGGCCAAACAGGTTTCTGGGATTGTCCGCTACCAGAACCATCCTGAATACGAATCATTTGCCATTGGCCGTAACTCAGAGCACTACATGTACAGGGTTAATAACAGCCTGATATTTGATATTGATTTGAATATTTTAATTGGTTTTTTAAAATGGAAGGATGTAAAAGTCCATAATCCATCCGTTTACCAGATTATTAATGCTGAATTGTCATCGGTTCAAAGTATACTGTTTAACAGAAGAAACAGGCGCGGATTTACCGGCAGGTTCGGCGCCATTGAAACTGCCGGATACATTTATGATAAAAAGATTAAATTACGCGCCGGGCTGTTTTTAGGATTGGGCTACAGATTTTAAACAAGCAGGTATGAAAATTTCACGTCTAATATTATTATTTGTAATTGCAATGTCCATGCCGGAGCAAATGCTTACAGGGCAGCACCATGCTGTATCGGGATTTATAATTGACAAACAGACCAGTGAAACACTTATCGGTGCAAATGTTGTGGTTGAAGGCACAGGCAAAGGGGTTGTAACAGACCGGAACGGATATTTTCAAATGGCCGGGTTGCCAAAAGGAAGACATACACTGGTTTTTTCATATATCGGTTATGAAAGCGCCAAAACCATAATCGAGATCACCGACCAAGGTATCACACTGCCGGACATTGCCCTTTCACCACAATCAACAAAGATTGAAGAAGTAATGATTGTAGCTGCCGGTCCCGATAAAGTGGCCGACCGTCAGATTGAAACCAGTATGATAGAATTGTCTCCCAAAACCATACAATCAATCCCCACTGCCCGCAATGATGTTTTTTCGGCCATTAAATTCCTTCCGGGAATTGACCGTACGGAACCATTCTCACCGCTGTTTACGGTAAGGGGCGGTGAACCCGGGGAAAATGCCGTAATGCTCGATGGTGTAATGATCTATAACCCCTATCACTCGAGTATTAGTTCAGGTATTTTTAATACCCAGACAATCAAATCGGTTGATATGCTTGTAGGAGGGTTCGGGGCTGAATTTGGCGGCCGTAATTCCTCTGTAATGTACATATCCACGAAAGACGGTAATAGTTCAGGACTGCATGGCGAAATCGAACCGAGCACTTTTCACTCCAAAGCCTTTCTTGAATTCCCCGTTGGTGAAAAAGGTTCTGCAGTGGTGGCAGGCAGGTACTATTTCGATGTTTTTTCTTATTTCATTATGCAGAGCTCAAGTTATTTCTACGACCTGAACCTCTCATACACCTATCGCCTCAATTCAAAAAACAGGCTGACATTTAAATATTTTCGTTCTTTCGACAATAACATTATTGACCTGAATACATTTTATAATTATATTGATAACGCCCTTGGGTGGAATGTATATGATGATTTATATTTCAATATGACCAACCGTTGGACCAACCAGGCCGCAACCATCATTCACAAATGGGCTCTGAACCCAAGGATATTCATCCATACCCAGGGCTATTATTCTGCCCATAGCTCGCGTAACTATTCAGGATTCAATTTTCAACTGCCCGAAGTGCTAAATGGCGACACTGTTTATAGTAACCTTTTGCTTAAGACCAGCTCTGAATTTATAAACCAGATCACCGACCTATCGGCCAAAACCCGCATCAATATTAAACTTGCACGGTTCAGCACCTTTGCCCTCGGTGCCGAATTTAACCAGTATAATTTCAGGAACAGCGCCAGTATTAATGAAATTGACCAGGGAAAACTGGTTCGTAAACCTTCACAATGGTCGTTGTTTGCTGAAAACAAAATCGAAACGGGCCCGTTGGTGTTACGCCCCGGGATAAGGTATGTATTGTACAACAACGAAAAATGGCTTTATGAACCAAGGGTAAACATGGCACTTCAATTACCGGCAAAACTTAAATTACGGGCAGCCTGGGGAGTTTATCATCAATATGTAATCAGCATGAATACCAACGAGGTGGAAATGAACCAGGCCGTTGACTATTATTTTCCCCTGGTATCTTACAAACCGAGCAGATCGGTTCATTATATTGCCGGACTTGACAGGGTCATCAATCCCGCAACTGCCCTTTCACTCGATGTCTATTACAAAGATATAGAGCGGATTTACACATTCGATGTGAACCAGACTGATGTGGAAGTTATTACATTGTCTGACAAATTACAGATGGGAAGAGGTGATGCTTACGGTGCAGAGCTAACACTGAGGGGAGCCTTCAAAAACCTATCCGGCTGGTGCAGTTACGGACTGGCCTGGGCCAACAGGCAATATCCGTTTATCAATAACAACAGAAAATATCCTTACGATTACAACAGAAGGCACACGCTAAAAATGGTAGCTAATTATGCGCTCACAAAAAATCTTGAATACAATGTCTCCTTTACATACCTTTCAGGGACATACCGCAGTATTGAGCGCGTCAGGCAGGATTATTACTATTATGACCCTGTATCTGATGAACTGGGAATGTTCCCAATATGGATTTCAAACGAGAAAAACAATGCACGTATGCCTTCACTGATAAACCTTGACATGAGCATTAAAAAACGCTTGCGGTCGGGTTTTGGCCGTCAGTTTTCTGATTTCATCAATGCCGGGGAATCGTACCTGGTCGCCACCATCCGTAATCTCACTTTTTTCAGAAGAAATGTTGACTATTTCTTCCCGGTTGCCATAACCGAAGATGAAACAAAATACCTGCCCATGGGCACCAACTATCTTCCTTCTGTGGGTTTCAGTTATGTCATTAAATTTTAAACAGCATGAGAAATATTATTAGTTATACCGTGTTCTTCATCTCCGCTATTATGCTTGTTTCATGTGAATACTATATTGGATTAAACCAGCAGCCGGAATTCAAAAAAGGAGATATTGAGAAAGGGCTGAATATTTTTTCACTGTTGCGCGCTGACACAGTAAACGGTTTAAACAAATCGTTTGCGTATGTTCATCAACTGGTGCCTGTATTGGAACCTGAGAGCTTCAACATTCTAAAGGATGCAGATTTCAGAATTGAACGGGTCGTGGAAGACCAGGTTATTGAAACGTTTCAGTTCACACTGATTCCGGGGGGCACTGTACTTAAAGATACCATGTACCACCCTGTTTCTGAATTCACTCCACTTCCAGGGGAAAGATACCGGATGACATGCAAATATGAGGGACTGCCCGATGCCGTCGGCGAAACAGTCTTTCCCCCAAAACCCTTAATAATTGAAAACTCCATTGAATTAGACGAAAGAAAACTTTCGTTTGAATTAACACCACATCATCTTATCGGTATGATAGATATTTACCACAATACATTAGATACGTGCCTTTTCCTTTCAAGGTTAATTCCATCTGCAAGTAAAGAAACACTGATAGAACTTTTCCTGCCTGCAGAAACTGAAGGAACAAAATTACTTTTGTATTCCTACGATCAGAATATGGCTGTTTATTGCGGGAACGCCAATATATCACTTAATTTTAACAAATACCGTACTACCATATCAACACTGCAAAGCGGCTATGGTGTGTTTGGCTCAATGAATTTTTCTGAAGTAGATTTAGATTCTTACCGTTAAGAATTTATTAAATTAGCTTTATATGTGCACAACAACTGTAAAGCAATTATTTCGCTCACTGATTGTGATCCCGATATTTTTCACTTCTCTTATACAGGCACAGGAAACATCAACCGTTAATGCCTGGATGGAAGCGGGATCGCTAAGGTTTTTCCCGACCAAAAAAGAGTCGGGGACGGGCATTAGCCTGACCTTTAAAATGCAGGTAAACAGGACCCTTGTAAGCCTTCAGTATCATGATTATTCAGACCGGGAGCTGGCCCATGGCGGATTGGGCATATTAACCGACCGCAACCATTATCATGCCGGCAATTTTTTGCTGGGCATTACGAATAGAAAATGCCGTGTCGGGCATGTTTCCATTTCTTCGGGACTTGGGCTTTTCTGGGGCGAATTCGACAATATATCCGTAGAAAGGTTTACTACCATAGGCTGGCCGATAGAAGCAGCCGCAAGCCTGAATATTTTTCCCTTTGCAGGTATAAACCTGAAACTGTTTACCAACATCAATCCAAAACATTCAATGATAGGATTCGGTATGGATATACAATTAGGAAAACTAAAAAAAATAAACCTGAATGATATGAAATTATGAGCATCAGTATTCCTAATTCAAAAAACAGTACCTTCACATTAACTTTAAGTTTTAACCTGTTAGCTTTATTTGAAACTTTATATCAAAAATATGGTTTGTATCCGCTGCCAGATGGTTGTAAAAGCAGAGCTGGAAAAACTCGGTATACATTATATTGATGTTAAAATCGGTGAGGCTGAAATAATTGAAAACCTTCTGCCAGATCAACTTATGCAATTGGATGCCGGCTTAAGAAAGTCAGGACTGCTTCTTATGGACGATAAAAAGAGCATACTTGTTGAGAGGATTAAAAGTATAATTATTGACCTGGTGCATTACAGCGAGGAACAAATCAGGATAAACCTCTCGGATTATCTTACAGAAAAACTCGGTTACGACTATACTTACCTTGCAAATCTATTTTCCGAGGTAAAAGGAATTACCATTGAAAAATTCTATCTTACTCATAAAATTGAAAAAGTAAAGGAACTCATCGTATACGATGAGCTTAATCTTACAGAAATAGCATTTAAGATGCATTACAGCAGCGTGGCGCATTTATCCAACCAGTTTAAAAAATTTACCGGTCTTACCCCCTCTCATTTCAAAATTCTAAAAAACAAGAGACGTGGCACGCTTGAAAATGTGTGAATAATGTAAACATTACAGGAAATTATGTAACGTGTATTCCGGTTGGTTAACTTATTTTAGCATTCGGGTTAATTGTTCAAAAGATAAGCTTATTTTCCTCTGACATGCAATTATTAATCTGCATAAGAAATTAATATCTTAAAAGAATATCGTCCTTAAAAATCATTAGCAAATTATATATAATCTCTTATCCTAATAGTTTTTGCAGTAAGTCTGACTTCACTGATTCAAAGGGGAATCGCCAGACCATGAAAAATTAAAAATATTAACTGATGAAAATATTATTGATTTACCCGTTATGCCCTGATTCTTACTGGAGTTTCAAACATGCATTGAAATTTATATCAAAGAAGGCGGCTGTACCTCCGCTCGGGTTAATCACTGTATCGGCAATGCTTCCTTCAGCATGGCAAAAGAAACTGGTTGACATGAATGTCTCTAAATTGAAGACATGCGACATCATGTGGGCTGATTATGTTTTTATAAGTGCCATGTATATACAAAAAGAATCGGTAAGTAAAGTGGTTGCAGAATGTAAAAAACTGAACAAAAAAATTGTTGCCGGCGGACCGCTTTTCACGCAGGAATATAAAAACTATCCCCTGATTGATCATTTTATACTGAATGAAGCAGAGATTACATTGCCTTTGTTTTTAAATGATTTAAATGCAGGGTTACCACAAAGGCTTTATAAGACAAATGAATTTGCCGATATTTCATCTACACCTGTACCTGATTATCATTTGCTCGAAAGAAAAAAATATGCATTTATGAATATCCAGGTTTCACGTGGATGCCCGTATGCATGCAATTTTTGTGAAATAACCGCACTTCTTGGACGCAATGTAAGGATGAAGACAGCCGCCCAGATATTAAAAGAGCTTGATTCACTTTATAACCTCAACTGGCGTGGTTCGGTTTTCATTGTTGATGATAATTTCATAGGAAACAAAAAATCAGTTAAAAATCATTTGCTGCCGTTTATGAAACGATGGATGATAGCGCACAAATTTCCATTTACCTTTAACACCGAAACCTCTATTAATCTTGCCGACGACGAAAAACTAATGTCATTAATGGTACAAACAGGTTTTAATTCCACTTTTATTGGAATTGAAACACCGGAAGAACAATCATTACACGATTGCAATAAAGTACAAAATAAAAACCGTGATCTGCTGGAAAGTGTTAAAAAAATTCAGAATGCCGGATTACAGGTTTCCGGAGGATTTATTGTTGGCTTTGACAGCGATTCACCAACAGTTTTTCAACGGCAGATTGACTTTATTCAAAAAAGCGGAATTGTTTCAGCCATGGTTGGATTGTTGAATGCACCTAAAAACACCAGGTTATACGAACAGTTAAAGGCAGAAAACCGTTTAACAAACGAAGCCACGGGTAACAATACCGATTTATCTATGAATTTCATTCCCAAAATGAACCTTGATGAATTATTAGAAGGTTATAAAAGCATAATCCAAAATATTTACTCAACAAAACCCTATTACAGAAGGTTGCGGCAGTTGTTGCTGAATTATAACCGCCAATCAAACCGCCAGTCAAAAATCAGCTTTGCACTTCTTGTTGCATTCTTTAAATCAATCATAATTATTGGTTTTTTGAACAGGGGTAGAACCGAATACTGGAAACTAATTATCTGGACCTTGTTTAACAAACCCGGCTCTATTGTCGAAGCAATTACTTATACAGTATATGGTTATCATTTTCAAACTGTTTACGGTTTAAAAAACAGAAACCTTAAGTACCCGTAAATGTGTGAATCATGTAACAAATACATTCAATTGTATAACACTTTATCCCTGAGGTTGAATTAACTTTCGTCTTTTTAGTGTCGATATTATGAATACACAATTGAATGAAATAGTTAAAGCAAAAACACACATACTGATTGAGATAATTGAGTATGTACCAAATTCTGTAGTAACTAAAACAATTATCTGGAAAACAACAGGAAACATTAGTATTGTTGCTTTAGATACCGGTGAAACGATGGCCGAAAAGATATCTCCCTACGATACTTTTATTCAGATTATTGAAGGCAATGCCGAAGTTGTTATTGATGATAAATCGAATATACTTCAAACCGGAGAAGCAATTATAATACCTGCCCATACTTCAAATAGTGTGCGGGCCAACGGGCGATTTAAAATGATTTCGACTATTATTAAAAGCGGATATGAGGGAAGCTCAGTATAAGGGCGCTAAAAAAACAACAATTATTTAAAATATTATGTCAAAAGAAAAAGAAGGAAAAGAAAAAAGTAAGAAAAAAGCACCTGTAAGAAATCTAAAAGAGAAAAGAATTGCAAAGGCTGCAAAACGTGCAGAGAAAAATGCCAAAAACGAATTATAAGTTACCTTCATCAGGTTTTTTCAAGGCATCTGAACATTCAAGAAGATTTTGCTTTAATAAAATGTTATTTAAAATTTTTCATTTCTATCTGTAATTATATGAAGTTAGCTTTTATCAGTACATATCCTCCAAGGGAGTGCGGTATCGGTACTTTTACCCATAATTTGTTCAGTACAATGATGGCAGAGAATACAAGCCGCAGAAATCTGTATAATGGTTTCGTTATAGCGCTCAATGACAACAATATAGAATATGAATACCCCGAAGAGGTAAAACTTGTCATCAGACAAGAACATCAGGGAGACTACCTAAAGGCGGTAAAATATATTAACCTGAGCGGTGCCGACCTGTGCATACTTGAACATGAATTTGGAATTTTTGGCGGACAGAACGGCGTTTATATCCTTCCTTTATTGCATCGTCTGGAAATTCCCATTATTGTAACATTACATACCATACTTAAAACCCCATCCTACAATGAAAAGGCAGTTTTAAAGGAAATTTGCAAAATGGCCAATAAAATTGTGGTGATGAGCCATAAAGCCATTGAATTCCTGGTTAATATTTACAATGTTCCCAAAGATAAAATTGCATTTATTGAACATGGGGTTCCTGATATTCATTTCAGTCCTGAAATTTCGAAAAAAGAATTCAAACTTGAAAGCAAGCAAGTACTGCTGACTTTCGGGTTTATTGGTCGAAACAAAGGAATTGAGACTGTAATTAAAGCATTGCCCCAAGTTGTTCAGAAGTATCCAAATATAATTTACATTGTTTTGGGTAAAACCCATCCAAATGTATTGCGGCATTCAGGCGAAGAATACCGTGTTTTTTTAATGCGCCTGGTGAAATCGCTTCAGCTTGAAAAACATGTTACCTTTCTAAACGAGTTTATAGGCGAACAGGATTTGTTCAGGTATTTGTATGCATCTGATATTTATATTACACCTTATCTGAATGAAGCCCAAATTACCAGTGGAACACTTTCGTATGCGGTTGGTGTTGGTTCAGCAGTGATTTCAACACCTTACTGGCATGCATCAGAATTGCTTGCTGAAGGCAGGGGACGATTAATTGATTTCAACGATTCTGAAAAACTAACCAACACTCTAATTGAGCTTCTTGACAAACCTGAAGAACTTGAAGAGCTGAAAAAAAAGGCATACGATTATGGACGAAAAATTACCTGGCCCAAAACAGGTGAAAAGTATATTGCACTTGCTGAAAAAATTCTGGAAAAGGGATCATTAATTATTGAAAAAACAGATACCATTTTGGATTTACTCATACTGCCTCCATTCTCTTTAGAACATATTTACAGGTTAACCGATGATACAGGTATCATTCAGCATGCCAAATTTGGTATCCCAAACCTGAAGGAAGGTTATTGCCTGGACGATAACGCAAGGGCCCTCCTGATGGTATTAATGACCTACAGACAAATGAAAGATGACCAAGCGTTGAAAATATCTCCGGTCTATTTGAGTTATATACATTACATGCAAAATGCAGACGGTACTTTCAAAAATTTCCTGAGTTTCAGCAGGAATTTTCTTGATGAGATAGGTTCTGAAGATTCATTTGGCCGAACAATATGGGCATTGGGATATTTATTGGCCAATTCACCAAACGATGCTTATCATCAAACCGGGAAAATGGTATTCTTTAATGCGTCACCCAATTTTGAAAAATTAAAGTCAATCAGAAGTATAGCAAATACAATGATTGGGATAAGTTACTATCTTAAAAGCAATCCCTCAGACGACTCGATGACCGAAAGGTTAAGAAATATGGCGCATAACTTAATCAGCCATTATAAAGAAAACGAAACAGAGGATTGGAAATGGTATGAATCTTTACTTGCTTATGATAATGGCATTTTGCCGCTGGCAATGTT
>JAFGPL010000152.1 GCA_016936215.1 Bacteroidales bacterium | reverse complement strand
TATTACCATCGTGTCATTAGCAGCGCCTGCCCGCCGCACTGCTATGGCAGGCGGGAAGTCGAAGGGTGTTTAATACCAATTATTTACTATTTAACTTGCGGATTTATGGAAATATGCATTTTTTTCCCGGGAGATCCCGATGGTTATTTGCTGCGGTAACGTTTAAATAAAATATTACAGACTGCCCTGAAAAAATATTTAAAATCAGTAAGAAACGGGTGTTTCTCATAGGCTTCGAGATACCTGAGTTCAGAAGCCATAATATCTTCAAGAGTTTGTGGATTATCAACATAAAACGGAGGTATCATACCCGGTTTATATTTAATACGCCTTTCCTGCAGTTCTTTGGTATACAGGCTAAAATATTGCTGGCTCAATGGTCTGACACCTACCAGTTTAAGGTCGCCTTTAAAAAGGTTAAACAACATAGGCAGCTCATCAATCCAGAAAGTGCGCATTAACCTGCCGATAGTAGAAATTCTGAAGTCGTTTTTAAATTTACCACCGTTGTCAAGTCCGACTTTTTCATAAACATATTGCTGCAGGTATTCGGCATAAGGGTGCATGGTGCGCATCTTGAACACTACAATTTTTTTGCCGTTTTTGCCGATGCGTTCTAACCTTACAAGAGGCCCGTAGCTTGGGCGTTCGGGGAAAACAGGTTTGCCGGTTTTACGTGCGACGAAATACAGGTGATTGTCAATAAACTTCTCTGCGATAATTTCAAACCCGCATGAATATAACCTTCCAAAAGTCTCGGCTTTTGTAATTACCCGGTTCTGTCCCCTGGTAAGAAAAAAGTAAATTTTCTTTGTAAGCAAAAATTTCGGGAACACCCTTTTAATAATAAAATCAAAAGAATAGAAGATATAATTCAGTACCGGTGGAAATTTTCTGAGGATACGCTGTTTTCTGAGGTCTTTTGTTTCAACATAATCAATAAACAATCCGCCAACGGGTAATTTTGCATTTGCCGATTCAAAGAACTTGTTCAGGTACCTGATGTCGTTAATTCGGTTGATGTTAACTATTGAATCGAATGCTGATGCCAGTTGTGTGTCAATATTGAAGCGTGAAGTGGTGCTTACAATCAGCGAATTTTCTGATTCAAGACTGGCATAAGAAAAGATAAAATCAAATGCATTTTTGCTTATTTCATCCAGTAAAGCTTGTTTTCTCGTGGTAATGGCCAATGCAGAGGCAACTTTTTTTTGCCTTTTTCTTAACTTAAGGATGTTGCCGTTAAGCAGCGAAATACCATTTCCATTTTTAATTTCGCTATAATTATTACCAGTAATGTTATACATTACCGGTCTTTTAAAAAGGCCTGACAACAGGGTAAATATGATTTCTCCAACCGATGCAATTACAATGGTGCCTATTACTACAAACCGCGAGTAATATACAATTCGGGTTATATACATAATACTGGTTATCAGCGCAAAAGAAAAAAAATTACTTAACAGGATTGTCCTTATTGCTTTAGCAATTTCATATTTATTCAGAGTAGCATATTTACCGAAAAAAAACGAACTGAAACCCCAGATCACCAATAAAAGGCAGAATTCAAGGGCATAATCATGCAGATAACTATTACCGGTTCCCTGTTTAAACAGCACAGCCAGCATGATTGATGCGATAAGGATCATCAAATCAATAATAAGTATCTTATAAATCCTGCCTTTTCCCATATATGGAATTGCATTAACGGACTGTTTGCATTGAATTTGGCTGCAAAAATAAAGATTTTAAATAAATTGCCCCGGATTCCTGCTAAGAATTTACAAATATGAAACCTCTATTTAAAAATATTCATTTTTTGCAACAGAAAATGATTATTTTTAATGGTAAGTTACACTTGATCAATTAATTGGTAAACTAACAATTTAATAACCACTATATTTTTATTGAATTTTTTTGCGGGTGAGATCAAGCTGTGAGACTATTCTGTTCACAAACTGCAAGCGTTGTTTTTCAGATGCCCCGCTCATGAGGCTTGCTTTATCAAGAAGGTAATTGATCCATGCATGGGTGGCATCGCAAAACTTTTCGTTGGCTGTGGTCATTTTATTAAATGTATTATATGTAAGATACACTTTTTTTATATTGTTAACCTCAACCAGTATGCAGTTATTGCCAATTTCAATTTCACTGTAATACAATTTGTAATTCTGTTTTGAGGCATCGGATAGTTTCGATCCGGTGTCAGCCAAACGGCTTATATGCTTTACAAGCTCCGATGCCTGGTCGCAAAGCTTCATCGCGTCGTCGCAGTTTTCAAACAATCCTGCTTCGAAATAATAATCTATCTGTTTTCTAAGACTACTAATAGTGAATTCTGTCCATATCTCGACAGAATTTACGCGTGAATAAGCTTCCAGTATTTTAGAGCCAAGTTCAAGTATTTCGGGGTCGGTATTCTTATAACTATACTTAAGATGCTGGTATTCCGGCACATTCAATACCGATTTCATCCAATAATACATTTTAAAGGCAGCAAGTTCTTTAAAGGCAAATAGATGGAAAATAGGGATATCTTCTGCTACATAGATTACCCTTGCATTTTCGAATTTGTTCAGCAATTGCAGGTCTTCAAGTATTGACCGGAGGTAATCCTTAAAACAATCAACCTGCCGGCACATAAGATTGTAATTGAATGTAACAGCAGATGCATCTCCCTCGATAATCGAGTCAACAGAAAGGTTAAATTGCTGGCAAAGCTTTAAGGTTTCATCAAATGAAATGGCCGTTTCACCCCTGACTCTTCGGTAAACACTGTCAATACTAAGCCCAAGCACCTGTGAAAGTGTTTCAACAAACGATAGGTTCGAAGGCAGGAGATTCTTGATTTTCTCCAGGAAAAGGCTTTGATTTTTAAACTGTGAAGTTCTTGGCATAAAAATTTTGCAATTTTTGCAAATCTTTTTTATTGGACATTCCAATTTTTGCAATTTATGAAAAAAAAAATTGACCAATTTGCAAAAATCGCAAAATTTTATATCGAAAAAATTTGAAATGAACAAAATTTTGCAAATTTCGCAAATGAGCAAAAAAAATTTTGCGAAATTCAATTTTGATAAAGCGTTGCTTGGTAATATATTAGCGGCATAATTTTTAAAACCAATCAACCCATGAACCTGTCTGAATCCATCCTTGCCCTGATTGCCCGGATTATGCCGGGTTACATAGGGAGGCTGATCCTCGTGATCGTTGCTGCTATTATGGTTTTACTCTCGTGGACATGCTCAAAGGAAGATGAAACCGAAGCCATAGCATGCAATGCAAAACTATGCATTGACCTGAAAGTACAGATGCAGATATTTGAAAAGTACCCGGAATCAAAGTCAACCTGCAACACTTCAGATTTTAAGGTTATAATATGCAATGCCGCGGGTGAAACCGTGAGAAGTTATGATAAGGCTTCCGATCTGCCTTCAGAGATTGAACTAAGCCCGGGTGATTATTACATTGTGGCATATTCCGGGAACCCGGTAACAGCATCATTCGAAAACCCTTATTATGAAGGAAGGAGTGAAATCATTATACTTAATGCCAATGAATTTAAAACAATACAGGTGAACTGTACGCTTGCCAACTGTGCAGTTGCCGTTGTATATTCAGACTATGTAAAAAACAACTATTCAGCATATTATACCGAGATATATGCGGGTACAGAGAAGCTGATTTATGATATGAATGAAACACGGCTGGGATATTGTTGTCTGCAGCCATTGAGGATAAAGTCTACGCTTACCTATACACTTCCAAACGGTTCGAAGTACAATAATGTATTGGAAGGCACAATATCTGCACCTGAAAAGGGAAAGCTTTATGAAATCAATATTGATACAGAAATTACGAATGGTTATTCTGCTTTGAATATCACATTGGATGAATCGGTCGAAAAGCAAATCGTTTTATTGAATGACACTACCTCAACAGCACTGCGATACGGCGACCTGCTCATCACAGAGATTATGTATGATCCGGTGGCACTTTCCGACGCTGACGGGGAATGGATAGAACTTTATAACAATTCCCCGAAAGACATCAACCTGTTAAACCTTGTGTTAGGTAATTCAACGGCAAGACATACCATATCATCCGATATATTGCTATCCCCGGGTGAATTTTTTGTCCTTGCAAAAAAAGATACCGCAGTAGATGTTCAAAAATATGTCTATGGAAGCGGAATAAGCCTTACAAACACCACAGGCACTGTTTCTATTTCTACATATGGCAGCGATGGCACTGATGGTATGGTTATTGCCTCTTTAACATATGATAACGGCGCCTCATTTCCGAAGGCAGCGGGTGCTTCCCTTAGTCTGAATCCCTCATGCTTTGATGCTGACAAGGCCAAATCGGGTTCTTCATGGTGCCCCGGGAATGTGGCATATAATACCGGAGACCTTGGTACACCGGGGTTTTCGAACAGTATTTGTGAATAATCATGCAATCGTCGTCAGACGTTAGGTTTATAATGCATGGGCGTTAGGTTGAAAATTTTCAACTCGCTTTATATCTCCGGAACTCGGGTAGTTCCGGAGTTTTTAATTTTTACCCGTAATATTGCCTTCGGTGGCTGCGTACCAACCAAGCTTTAGTCGCCTTCGCTAAATATTTCAACGTACTTAGAATAAGACTAATTTTCGGTGTTTCCTGCATTAGGATTCAGATCAAAAAGCATTATATAATGCGGGTTAGCTATTGGCAAATAGCAGCTTTAAGGCCTGCTCGATTTTGTTTACTTTTAAAACTTTAATTTTAAAATTCTGGCTGTTCAATACGGTATTTGCACCGGATATAACTATTTTGCCGAACCCGAGTTTTTCTGCTTCACGGATGCGTTGTTCAATGCGGCCTACAGGCCTGATTTCACCCGAAAGGCTTATCTCGGCAGCAAAGCAGATACTTTTATCAACAGGCTTGTCAAGCCCTGAAGAAATAACAGCGCCTATAACTGCCAGGTCAATAGCCGGGTCTACAACTTTAATACCTCCGGCGATGTTAAGAAAAACATCTTTGGCAGCAATCTTAAACCCTGCCCGCTTTTCCAGCACTGCCAGGAGCATGTTCAGCCGCCTCGCATCAAAGCCGGTTGAAGAACGCTGCGGTGTTCCATAAGCTGCCGTACTAACCAATGCCTGCACTTCAATTAAAAAAGACCGGTGACCATCGAGCGTAGCAGCTATGGTTACTCCGCTCAGGTCTTCTTCAGACCTTGAGATCAGAATCTCAGACGGATTGACTACTTCTGTAAGCCCGCTTTCATGCATCTCGAAAATACCAAGTTCGGAGGTTGAGCCATAACGGTTTTTGGTTGTACGTAGTACCCTGTATGCAAGGTGGTTATCGCCTTCGAAAAGTATCACGCAATCTACAATATGTTCAAGGATTTTCGGCCCTGCAAGGGTACCATCTTTAGTGATATGGCCAACAAGAATAACCGGTACCATGCTTTCTTTGGCAAATTTTAATAACCTTACCGCGCATTCACGCACCTGAGATACACTGCCGGGCGAAGATTCAAGCTGCTCTGAGAACACTGTTTGTATTGAATCTACTATAACAATATCGGGTTTGAAATTTTCTATCTGTACGAAGATGTTTTCGAGAAGTACTTCGCTCAGCACGTAACAATTCCCTTGTTGTTCTTTGCTGATCCTTTGCGCCCTCATCTTAATCTGTGTAGCGCTTTCTTCGCCCGAAACATAAAGAATTTTAGAATCACCAAGCATCAGGGCAAGCTGTAGTACGAGCGTGGATTTCCCTATGCCCGGTTCACCGCCCAGCAGCACCAGCGACCCGCGCACCAGTCCCCCGCCAAGAATACGGTTGAACTCTCCGATACGGGTATCAATACGTTCATGGTCACCTGTCTGAATATCGCTAATTTTCACCGGATGCGGCCTGGACACATCACTATTTGTCTGATGGGGCTTACTGCCTTTGTGAATTACTTCTTCAACATAGGTATTCCATTCACCACAGACGGGACATTTACCGATCCACTTTGCTGCTTCGTTTCCACAGTTGCTACACACGAATACCGATTTGGTTTTGGCCATATATCAGAAATCAGGGTAAAGATTATGTTTTTTTGAATTTTTGAATCAGGGAAGTAGAAGAAAAACCTTCGACAAAATCAATGGTTTTCACTATTCCCCCTTTTGCTTTTACTATATCAAAACCTGCAATCTCTTCGGGTTTGTAATCACTGCCTTTCACAAGAACATCTGGCTGTACCTTTTTAATAAGTTCATAAGGGGTATCTTCATGAAAAAGTGAAACATAATCTACAAATTTCAATGAAGCGAGTATGACTGCCCGGCTATCTTCATCCTGAAATGGCCTGTCGGCACCTTTGAGCCGTTTAACAGATTCGTCGGTATTTAACCCGATAAACAAAATTTCGCCGAGTTTTTTTGCCTTTGCAAGGTATTCTATATGCCCCCGGTGCAGGATGTCAAAACAACCGTTGGTAAAAACGATTTTGTAACCTTTAAATTTCCAGAATGCACATAATGGACCCAGTTGTTCGCGCTGAAATATTTTAGACCTGATATTATGTAAATGCGATGTCATACTCAGACGTTTAAATTACCCAACCAAAGTATGAAAAAAAAGTGAAGATTTAACCCGAATTATTCATCCGAATAAAAATTAATTTGTATAGGCTGGATGGATGCTCTATTGAATAATTACAAACTTAAAACGATTACCGGAATGGCAGAAGACAATTTATCCCAACCTGTTGGTTTCGGTATGCGGGAATATAATTTTCGGTTTAAATGATTTTGCTTCTTCAAAATCCATGAGTGCATAAGACATAATTATAATAATATCACCAACGGCCACTTTACGGGCGGCAGGACCGTTGAGGCATATCTGCCCGGTACCTCTTTCACCTTTTATCACGTATGTTTCAAACCGTTCACCGTTGTTGATATCAAGCACCTGAACTTTCTCATTTTCAATAAGGTTTGAAGCATCCATAAGGTCTTCATCAATGGTAATGCTCCCCACGTACTGCAAATTTGCCTCTGTTACAGTAACCCTGTGGATTTTTGATTTTACAACTTCAATCATCATAAGGCTGCAAATTTACGAAAGAAAATTAACATTATCTATCAGTCTTACGCCGCCAATCCAAACGGCAATGCATCCAACCTTACTCACTGGTTGTTGAAGGCTGTCAGGCGGCAAGAGGGTTTCTTCATCTACCACTTCGAAATATTCCAGATCAAAACCATCGTTCAGGGTAAGTTCACCTGCAACGTATGCTTGCATTTCTTTAACCGAATGAAAACTATTATAGCGATCTTTTAAATAGAACAAGACTTTTGAGATCTTTGAAGCTTTTGCCCTGTCGCTTTCACATAAACGTGTATTTCTTGAACTCATGGCAAGTCCGGTGCTTTCCCTGACGATGGGGCATGCAACTATTTCAACGGGGATATTGTATTTTTTAACTATAAACCTGATAATTGCCAGTTGCTGAAAATCTTTGTAACCGAAATAAGCCCTGCAGGGTTTTACAATTTTAAACAAACGGGTTACGACCTGGGCAACGCCGTTAAAATGCCCCGGCCGGCATTGGCCTTCCATAACCTGGTCGAGGCCACCAAAATCAAAAACCCTTGTATCTGGTTCGGGATAGATCTCTTTCTCATTCGGGACGAAAACGATGTTACACCCTGCACTCTCTAAAATTTCAAGGTCTTTGTCAACATTCCTGGGGTACTTTTCAAAGTCGTTTTTGTCGTTAAACTGTGTGGGGTTAACAAATATACTCACCACGGTACAATGGTCCTTTTCTTTTGAGCTTTTTAACAAAGAAAGGTGGCCTTCATGCAAGGCCCCCATAGTCGGCACAAAACCAACGTTGAATGAAGTGCGCTTAAGCAAAGCCAGTTCGTTCTGTAAAGCAGCAATGGTATTAAAAACTTTCATAACTGTAATGCGGTGCAAATATAAGTATTGTTATTTAATTCACTAATCAGTGTTTGCCCATAAAGTCCGCCGTATTTGTTATGCTCATCTTAAAAATGTTCATTTTTACCAGCAAACCCGGTTTTTTGCGGTTTCGCAGTCCTTGATACCGGGCTTTATGAAATAAACACCAGGTTATATATACAGACACTCATTCCTATTCAATGGGGGCCAAAAGTTAAAAAAACATAAAGCAGATCATTCAATGTATTGATCTGTCTGAGATTTACAAAATGTTAATATTTTTTAGTAATTTTGCACAATGTTTTGAAAAATCAATACCCGGATATACATGGAAGGTATTAAAGTTTTATTCGTTGCGCAGGAAATTACCCCTTACTTACCGGAAACTGAAATGTCAGTGATAAGCAGAAACCTGCCGCAGGGCATACAGGATTTAGGAAAAGAGATACGTACCTTTATGCCCAGATACGGGTGCATTAATGAGCGCCGTAACCAGCTTCATGAAGTAATAAGATTATCAGGGATGAACATCATCATTGACGATACGGATCATTCCCTGATTATAAAAGTAGCCTCTATCCAGGCCGCGAGAATGCAGGTGTATTTTATTGATAATGAAGATTATTTTCAGCGTAAGTTTACCCTTCAGGATGATAGCGGCAACTTTTTTGAAGACAATGATGAACGTGCTATTTTCTTTGCACGAGGGGTTTTGGAGACAGTAAAAAAGTTGCAATGGTCGCCCGACATCATTCATTGCCACGGCTGGTTTACCGGTTTAATCCCGTTGTACATTAAAAAAGTGTATTACGACGATCCGTTGTTTATGGATTCCAGGGTTATTTTGTCACTTTATGACAACGAATTCAATAAACCATTGAATAAATCGTTTAAATCAAAGCTCGAATCGGAAGGCATCGCGAAAAATGAACTTTCGGTTGTCGAGGACCCTACGTATGAAAATTTTTGCAAACTGGCAATTGACTTTTCTGACGGAATTATCATGGGAAGTGAAAAGATTAATAAAACAGTTGAAGAATATATAAAAGCGAACAAAAAGTCTTTTCTCTCTTTTCAGGGACCGGAAAATTACATAACCAGTTATTCAGAATATTACGATAAAATTATAACAGCTACAGTGAATGATTAAAAAAATCTCCCCTTTAAAATCCCGTTTTCTTTGTATTTCAGGATGTTTCTTTAGCATTGTTTTATTATCCACAGTATTAACAGGGTGTGTTGATGACCCATACCAGGTAGGGCTTGAGCTTCTCCCCGGTGATGACAGCATTCGTGTCAGACAGGTTGACACGCTGACAATTGAAGCTTATACCATAGGCCCGGAAGGGATACCGGTCTTCGACAGTGCAAATATACCATTGGGCACCTTTACCGATGAAATTTTTGGCGAAACCACAGCCAGTCTGCTTTTTGAATTATCTCCCGGAAATTATAATGCAGCTTTAGAAAATGCATTCACTGTAGATACGGTTGCAATGTATTTGTCTTATGATGTCATATTCGGAGACACGCTCTACCGCCCTCAGATTGAAGTATACGCAGGAACCGGTGGGATTGAAAAAAAGACAAGATATTATTCTGATTATGACATGAATGGCCAGTATGATCCTGTAAATCTTGTTATTCCTGCAGCAGAATATACCGATTCTATTAAAAGGATAAAATTAAAACTCAGAAATGAATTTGGCCAGTCGCTGTTACAAACCACCGGCTTGAATGACAGTGTTGCATTTACTACCTATAAGATTGACTCAATATTTGATGCCAATTTCAAGGGATTATACCTAAAAGCCGCCAAACAAACAGGTGACAGGGGTATTTTGAATATCAAAAGTATCAACCTGGCAGTATATTTTCATACCAGCTCTGATACCTCGTACATGACATTCAGTTTTTCTCCCTACGATGACAGGTATACAGTGCATGGCCCGCTGGGTGATAAGTTCATAAAGGTCTTCAACCACGATTATACCGGAAAAATCAGCAGCATGAACGATTTTTCACAGCAGGACTCAGCACTATACCTGAAGTCTCTTGGCGGAACGCAGGTAAAACTAGTATTTCCCTCTCTCGAACAGCTAAAACAACAAATCGGCAGGGTTTCTGTCAACAGCGCAGAAATGTTTATTCCGTTTTTAGGAGATTTGGATTATATAAAGGAGAACTATTATCCGAATCAACTTGGTATGCGGATTTACGAAGATGGATTTTCTTATTTGCCTGAAGATGTTTTATACCAGAAATCCAATAATTCGATTGGTAATTATATGAATGGTAGTATTGATACCACGGCTATGGGTTATAAATTTATTCTTACCGGTTATATTCATGAATATATGAAGGGCAATATAACATCGAATGAACTTAGGTTATTTGCCGGGCAGAATGACACAAAAATCGGGCATACCAATTTCAACCCGTCTTTTTACACCAGGATGATCCTGGCAGGAACGGGTAACCCGGATAAAAAAATTACGTTTAAGATTGCATTTACATATATTGATTAATCCTAACGCTTAAAGTTATGTGCGGAATTGTTGGTTATATCGGAGACCGGGAGGTGTACCCGGTTTTAATTAACGGATTGAAGAGACTTGAATACAGGGGCTACGATTCGGCCGGAATCTCTGTTCTGAATAAATCACTGAACATATATAAATGCAAAGGCAAAGTCAGCGATCTTGAAAACCATGTAAAAGGTAAAATCACCTCGGGAAATATCGGCATCGGCCATACCCGTTGGGCCACGCATGGTGAGCCAAACGATATTAACGCCCACCCTCATGAATCAATGAACGGTAAATTTGTGCTTATCCACAATGGCATTATCGAAAATTATGCCCGGTTAAAAGAAAGGCTGGAGCACAGGGGTGTAACCTTCAGGAGTGAAACTGACTCGGAGGTTTTGGTTAACCTAATTGAATATATTTATATGAAGGGCCAGGTTAGCGCTGAAATAGCAGTAAGACTGGCCTTGTCAAAAGTTATCGGCGCCTATGGTATTGTGGTGATGTGTATTGATGAGCCAGACAAGCTCATAGCGGCCAGAAAAGGCAGCCCGCTGGTAATTGGTGTGGGCAATGAAGAATATTTCCTGGCATCGGACGCTACTCCCATCGTGGAGTATACCAAAAGTGTAATTTATCTCAATGATGACGATGTGGCCATCCTCACCAAAGATGAGCTGATATTAAAAACCATAAGGAACGATAAACAAACCCCGAAGGTCCATCACCTCGACCTTGATATCGGTGAGATAGACAAGAACGGTTATGAGCATTTCATGCTGAAGGAAATTTTCGAACAACCGCGCTCAATACTCGACACTTTCAGGGGAAGGGTTTCTTCAGATGTTAAAAATCTTCACCTGGGAGGATTGTTTAATGTTATGCCTCAATTGATTAATGCGAAAAGGATCATCATTATTGGATGCGGCACTTCCTGGCATGCCGGGCTTGTTGGCGAATACCTTTTTGAAGACCTGGCCCGCATATCCACCGAAGTGGAGTATGCTTCGGAATTCCGCTACCGGAACCCGATTATTAACAAGGGCGATATTGTAATAGCCATCAGCCAGAGTGGAGAAACAGCAGATACATTGGCAGCGATAAAGCTTGCCAAAGAAGCTGGGGCGCTTGTCCTCGGTATATGTAACGTGGTCGGCTCAAGCATACCCCGCGAAACCGATGCCGGGGTTTATACCCATGCAGGCCCCGAAATCGGGGTGGCATCTACCAAGGCTTTTACCGCCCAGGTTACCGTGCTTGCCATGATGGCAGTCCTTTTGGGCAGAAAACGAGAAATCCTGTCTGAAGAGCAATATAGAACCCTGGTAAAAGAACTTACCCTGATTCCTGAAAAGATTGAGAAAATATTAACATTCAACGAGCATTATAAAAAAATTGCCAACCTGTATAAAGGGGCAAATAATTTTCTTTACCTGGGAAGGGGTTATCTTTACCCTGTTGCCCTTGAAGGCGCATTGAAGCTGAAAGAAATAAGCTACATTCATGCAGAAGGCTATCCTGCTGCTGAAATGAAGCACGGGCCCATTGCATTGATAGACCAAAACATGCCCGTGGTAGTTATTGCCACAAAAGATTCCTCGTACGAGAAAATTGTAAGTAATATCCAGGAAGTAAAAGCCCGTAACGGTATCGTGATTGCACTGGTTACCGAAGGCGATACCATTATAAAAAACATGGCAGACCATGTGATTGAGGTGCCACAGACCAACGTGGTATTTTCAACATTACTCGCAGTAATACCATTACAATTGCTGTCATACCATATTGCAGTAATGAGGGGATGTAACGTGGATCAGCCGCGAAACCTGGCTAAATCGGTGACTGTTGAATAATTAACGGTTCACGTACTGATTTTCATAGTATTTTTCATAGTCGCCAGATATGATATGGCTTAACCATGTATCGTTGGCAAGATACCAGTCCACGGTTTTGGCAAGGCCTTCTTCAAACTGAAGCGAAGGCTTCCACCCCAGTTCTTTTTGCAGCATTGACGAATCAATGGCATAGCGGAGATCGTGCCCGGCCCTGTCTTTTACAAAGGTAATGAGCCCGGCTGAGGTGCCGGCAGGTCTTTTAAGCCTGTCATCCATGATCTCGCAAAGCTTTTTTATCAGGTCAATGTTTTTCCATTCGTTATTTCCACCAATGTTATAGGTCTTTCCCGGTTCAGCCTTGTGGAAGATGAGGTCAATGGCCCTTGCATGGTCTTCGACATAGAGCCAGTCTCGAATATTTTCTCCCTTGCCATACACGGGTATCTGCTTGTTATTCTTAATGTTGTTGATAGCAAGGGGGATGAGTTTCTCGGGAAATTGGTAGGGCCCATAGTTGTTACTGCAATTGGATATCACCACCGGTAACCTGTAAGTATTGTGATATGCCCTTACCAGGTGGTCTGAGCTGGCTTTTGATGCTGAATACGGGCTTTTGGGGTCATACGATGTTGATTCGGTGAAAAAACTACCATCATCTGCCGAGCCATATACTTCATCTGTAGAGATATGATAAAAGAGTTTATCCTGCATATTATCTTTCCAGCAATCCCTGGCTGCATTCAACAGGTTTACCGTACCGATGATATTAGTAAATATAAATTCAACAGGATTGGCTATTGAACGGTCTACATGCGATTCGGCAGCCAGGTGTATTACACCGTCAAAGCAGTTTTCTTTAAAAAGGGAGAAAATTTCTTCCGCGCTGGTAATATCGGCTTTTACAAATTTATAGTTTGGCATACCTTCTATGTCTGCCAGGTTTTCAAGGTTCCCGGCATAGGTAAGTTTATCGAGGTTGACGATTTTATATTGAGGGTATTTTTTTACAAAAAGCCTTACAACATGCGAACCGATAAATCCGGCTCCTCCGGTAATAAGTATGTTTTTTGTCATGCTTAATATTTTAATGAGCTATCCTAATTTTTTCCTGATATTATTCTCCCAGTTCCAGGCAGATAAAAGCGTTTCTTCAAGGGGAATTAAAGCTTTCCATCCCAGTTCCCGGTTTGCAAACGAAGTGTCGGCATATACGGCATCAATATCTCCCGGCCTGCGTTCCACAATTTTGTAATTCAGCTTAATCCCGGTGGCTTTTTCGAAAGAATGAATGATTTCAAGAACAGTTAGGCCATTGCCGGTGCCGAGGTTAAAAACTTCATAATCTTTTTTGTTTCTGTTTTCAATAAGCCTTGTAATGGCAACCACGTGGGCCCTTGCAAGGTCTACCACATTGATATAGTCACGAATACCGGTACCATCGGGGGTATTGTAATCATTACCGAAAACACGTATGGTCTCCCTAATGCCATATGCCGACTGGGTAACAAATGGCACAAGGTTTTGTGGTACCCCGAGGGGCAATTCACCAATCTCGGCTGAGATGTGTGCACCTATCGGGTTGAAATACCTGAGTGATATGGCTTTTAATCCCTGGTGTGCCGCAATGGTATCCTGAATAATCTCTTCAGATATCTGTTTGGTATTGCCATAAGGCGAATTTGCTTTTTTAATGGGCGCATCTTCCGTAACAGGTAATTTGTCTGGTTGCCCGTATACAGTGCATGATGAAGAGAAAACCAGGTTCGGTATTTTATACCCGCGCATCACATACAACAGGTTGATGAGAGATTCAATATTATTATGATAGTATTCAAGCGGCATCTGTACCGATTCACCAACAGCTTTTAATGCAGCAAAATGAATAATTGCAACAATATCAGGATATTTTTTGCAGAACTCCTCAAGCTTTTGCCTGTTGCAAAGGTCAAAGTTTTCGAACACAGGCCTTACACCTGTAATCTTTTCAATTCCATCTAAAACTTCAATTCGTGAATTTACAAGGTTATCTATGATAACCACATCGTAACCTGCTTCAATAAGTTCCACAGTAGTATGAGAACCAATATATCCTGTTCCGCCTGTAACCAGTACCTGTTTTTTCATAATTTTTTCACCTTGTTGTTTTCAATTGTATATTTTTCTTTGCTTTCGGGGCATACGGCAATTTTGTCGCTGCCGAAAACCAGTTTATGCCCGTATTCGCTCATCCACCCTGTTTGCCTTGCCGGATTGCCCACTACCAGGGCATAATCGGGCACATCTTTTGTTACTACAGCCCCGGCGCCGATAAAGGCAAATTTACCAATATTATGGCCGCAAACAACGGTGGCATTGGCGCCTATGGTGGCACCTTTTCCGACCAGTGTCTTCTCATATTTATCCCGGCGCACAACGGCGCTTCTCGGGTTGGTAATATTGGTAAAAACCATCGAGGGCCCCAGAAAGACATCGTCTTCACATATTACACCGGTATAAATAGAAACGTTGTTTTGCACCTTTACATTATTTCCCAGAACCACATTGGGGGAGACCACCACGTTTTGTCCCAGGTTGCAGTTTTCACCAATGGTACAATTGGTCATAATATGTGTAAAATGCCATATTTTTGTTCCTTTTCCAATGCTGCAACCCTCATCTATAACGGCTGTTTCATGTGCAAAATAGTTATTTTCCATAATTAGATTTCTGCAAATTTGATAACATGAGATGTAATATATTCCAATTGTTCCTGATCGAGTTCAGTGTGAATCGGCAAAGATAATACAGTTTCACACAGTTCAACGGTTACAGGAAAATCATCTTCTTTCAGGCCGAGGTATGAAAATGCCTTCTGGCGGTGAAGCGGCACAGGATAATAAATCATGGTGGGTATACCTTTAGACGAAAGGTATTCCTGCATTTTCGCCCGGTCGGTATTTTTCAGCCTGAGGGTATACTGATGAAAGATATGATCTGAAAAACCTGTTCTTGCCGGAATAATTATTTTTCCGCAATGGGCGAAAGCCTTGTCATAATAATCTGCTGCTGCCTTCCTGGCCTTATTGTATTCATCAAGATGTGCAAGTTTTACCTTAAGAATGGCTGCCTGAAAGGTATCCAGACGCGAGTTTACCCCGATGATATCATGATAATACCTCACCTTCATACCATGATTTATCAGAATCCTGATCTTTTCAGCCAGTTCGTCGTTATTGGTAAAAATTGCACCGCCATCACCATAGCAGCCAAGGTTTTTTGAAGGGAAAAACGAGGTGCAACCGACATGGCCCATGGTGCCGGCTTTATAATTAGTTCCGCTGTTGCCGTGATAAACAGCTCCGGTAGCCTGGGCTGTATCTTCAATTACATACAGGTTATGTTCCCTGGCAATGGCAAGTATTTCATCCATATTGGAGCATTGACCGAAAAGGTGCACCGGCATAATGGCCCGTGTTTTTTTGGTGATTGCCTTTTTAATATTATCAGGATGAATGTTAAAGGTATCCTTATCAACATCAACCAATTTTGGCACCAGCCCCAGCAAAGCAATAACCTCTATGGTGGCTATAAAAGTAAAATCGGGGGTGATAACTTCATCGCCCGGTTGAAGACCAAGGGCCATAAGGCTGACCTGTAAGGCATCGGTACCATTGCCGCACCCGATAACATTTTTTATATTGAGATATGATGCCAGTTCGTTTTCAAAAGCTTTTACCTGGGGCCCTTTAATAAATGCAGTGGAACCTATCACTTCCCCGATCGCCGTGTCAATATCTGTCTTAATCTTTTCGTACTGGGTTTTCAAATCAACCATCCTGATTTCTTTCATATCGCAGAAATGTTTATAAGATAATTCATAAGAATTAAAATTATTTGGGTTAAACTGTATGCGAAAATAATTTTTGTTAACGAATAGAACTATATATTTTTGACAGAATAAATATATTGATTGTTATTAAACAGGTGAAAAGTTCAATTGAACTGAGCCTTCTAATGATTTTAAATTTATTATTTTTGGCACATTATTATTGAAATAAAAAGTATAATAATTTGAACTTCAGCAAATATATAAGGGAATTAGTAATAAGGAACGAATGCATTATTGTACCGGGGTTCGGAGGATTTGAAACTCATTATAAACCTGCCTCTTTTGACAAAACTACAGGTAAATTAAACCCGCCCACCAAAAAGATAGTGTTCAAACCGGAATACAAAGCAGACGGTGGTGTACTTTACAATTATGTTGCCGAAAAAGAAAAGTGCAGCCTTTCTGAAGCCAAAACCAGGGTTGATGAGTGGATAGCGGAGATTACTTCGCAAATAAATGTAAACGGTTATTTTTTATTTGAAGGATTTGGCAGGTTAGTAAGAAACGTTAGCGGTGCATTACAATTTGATGCTCTTGAAAAGGAAAATTACCTGATAGACTCATTCGGTTTGTCTGACATTACTGTTAACCAGATTGAGCAGGAAGAGTCGGTTACCTTGCCGGTTAGCGGGCATGAAGAAATAGAAAAACCTCATTCTGCGAAAAAAAACCTATGGATTATTCCGGTTGTTTCATTGCTTGTCCTGGCGCTTTTATTTTTTATTTTGAAACTTGGCATCAATGAGAAGATAGATTCTCTTTTTGACGGTTCTGTATTCGGGAAGCATCGCAGGGAACAAAAAATTGTATTCGGGCACAGACCTTCACCTGCATTTAAAGACAGTTCGACTGTTAAACTAAATGACAAGCTTGATGAGAGAACCGAAAAACAACAGGCCTTGTTTTATAAAGAACCTGAAAAGAAACCCGATATTCCTGAGATAAAGGCTGAAACCGTTATCTCAGGACAAAATAATACTTTTGGAGAGGAAAAAAGGTATATTATTGTGGCAGGTAGCTTTATGAAAGAATCGTTAGCCATTGAACTGCAAAGGAAACTTCTTGACCGGGGTTATCACCCTGAAATAATAAAGACCGACAACGGCATGTACAGGGTTTCATTAGAAAGCCATGAAGATATTGATATGGCCATCAGGCGGCTTGAAAAATACAAGAAAGAAATAGACAATATGGTTTGGATACTGAGGATTTAACTTACATAATCCTCATAAATCTTCCTGATCCCGTCTTCAAGTTTTATAGTTTCTTGCCAGCCTAGTTTGTGTATTTTCTTAACACTTAATAATTTCTGAAATGTACCGTCGGGTTTTGACGTATCCCACTCTATCATGCCGTCGAACCCGATGATTTCTTTCACCATGAAAGCTAATTCTTTAATGGTAAGGTCAATTCCTGTACCAATGTTGATATGGGTATTACGGATTTCAATTTTTTTATCGCGCGAGGTTATCTCACCGGGGTCTTTGAGTTTCACCAAATCTTTAAAATCAATATTTTCCATGAGAAATATGCAGGCGCCTGCAAGATCGTCGCTGTGCAGAAATTCTCTTCGTGGCACCCCTGTACCCCAAAGTTTCACAGTAATAGGCGCTTCTGTTGAACTATGCCTGAAAATGCCATATTTTTCAAGTTTTTCACCTATTTCAATTTCTGTTGATTCACCGTTTACCCCTTCTACAGGTTTTTTGTTAAAATCTTTGCGAATTGCTTTCCAGTCGTTTTCAATGAGGCACTTTCCAAGGTGCATTTTTCTAATGAGTGCAGGTAGCACGTGCGATTTTTCAAGATCGTAGTTATCGTTCGGCCCGTAAAGGTTTGTGGGCATTACCGCGATAAAATTTGTGCCATACTGAAGGTTATAACTTTCGCACAATTTTATTCCGGCTATTTTCGCTATGGCATAGGGTTCGTTAGTATACTCCAGTATATCGGTGAGCAGGTATTTTTCCTTGAGGGGTTGCGGGGACTGTTTGGGATAAATGCAAGAGCTTCCCAGAAACAGCAGCTTTTTAACCTTTTGAAGATAACTGTTATGGATAATGTTATTTTGAATCATCAGGTTTTCGTAAATAAACTGCCCGCGGTAGGTATTGTTGGCAACAATACCGCCTACTTTGGCGGCAGCAAGAAAAACATATTCCGGTTTTTCTTTTTCGAAAAAAGCTTCAACCTCCTGCTGATTGATAAGGTTAAGTTCGTTGATGGTGCGCGTGATGATGTTGTTGTATCCTCTTTTTTCGAGGTTCCTCATCAGGGCGCTTCCCACAAGGCCCGTATGCCCGGCAACATATATTCTGGATTTTTTTTCCATTATTGTTCAGGTTATATCTTTATTCGAAATAATTCAATGTTTTATAACCGCCATTCTTAAGATATTGTTCTTTCTTCATGAGTTTAAGGTCAGAAGTGATCATATCTTTAATTAATCCTTTAAGGTCGTATTCGGGTTGCCAGCCGAGTTTGGTTTTGGCTTTTGTAGGATCCCCGATTAACAGGTCAACTTCGGTGGGCCTGAAATACCTGGGGTCAACAGCAAGCACTTCCTGGCCTGGTTTAAGCTGGTATTCTGAATTACTACAGGTTTTAATAAATCCTTTTTCATTTGCCCCTTCACCACGAAATTCCACTTCAACACCTATATCTTCAAAGACCATTCTAACAAAATCGCGGATAGGGGTGGTAATGCCTGTGGCAATAACATAGTCATCGGGTTTATCCTGCTGAAGGATAAGGTACATGGCCCGGACATAGTCTTTGGCATGGCCCCAGTCTCTTTTGGCCGAGAGGTTCCCGAGGTAAAATTTCTCCTGCAGCCCGAGGGCTATCCTGGCAATGGCCCTTGTAATTTTTCTTGTAACAAATGTTTCGCCGCGTATGGGTGATTCATGGTTAAACAATATACCGTTGCAGGCAAACATGTTATATGCCTCGCGATAGTTAACGGTAATCCAGTATCCATAGAGTTTTGCCACTCCGTATGGGCTCCTGGGATAAAACGGCGTCTTTTCAGATTGCGGTACCTCCTGTACCAGTCCATAGAGCTCGCTCGTAGAAGCCTGGTATATCCTTGTTTTGTTAACCAGCCCCAATATCCTGCACGCCTCAAGAATACGCAGGGTGCCAAGACCATCTGCATTTGCGGTATATTCGGGTGTGTCAAAACTAACTTTAACATGGCTCATAGCGGCCAGGTTGTATATCTCATCAGGTTGTATTTCCTGTATGATCCTTATCAGGTTGGTGGAATCGGTAAGGTCTCCGTAATGTAAAGCAAAATTACGGTTTTCAACATGTGGGTCGAGGTATAGGTGGTCTATACGGTCGGTATTGAAAAGTGAACTTCTGCGTTTTGTCCCATGGACGATATATCCTTTTTTAAGGAGATATTCGGCAAGGTAGGCCCCGTCTTGTCCTGTAACCCCTGTTATCAATGCAACTTTATTGTTCGGCATGTTTATAGTATTTAAATGATTTTTTTACAATACTCGTGAAAATCGCCTGTTAAACCAATGGGTTTGGCATTCCTTATCTGGTAAACAGTTTCAATGGATGGCCTTGCCTCACAAAGCTTAAAACCGTTTCCGTTTAAAATTTCCTGATAGGTTTTGGTATGCAGGTCGGTAAAACCCTCGCTGAATTCAAAATTCTCATTGTTCAGCGATAGCAACCTGTAAGTGCGCGTCCCTTTTTTCCTTATTTCTTCGGGGATATCGTTGTAATCGAGGCTGAGAAACCATCTTATCCTTGCATTTTCAAGTTCCAGGAATCCGGCAGCTTTGTTTTTTTCAAGGATATGCACCACATTTTTCTCAACCTTGCCATATATCCAGATGAGCATATCGAAAAAGTGAACGCCTATATTGGTTGCAATGCCGCCCGATTTTTCAACATCTCCCTTCCATGAGATATGATACCAGTGCCCGCGGCTTGTAATATAAGTAAGGTCTATATCATACTTTTTTTTGATTGGTTTTTCCTTTTCAACCTTTTCCTTTAATTGGATGATTGCCGGGTGCAGCCTGAGCTGAAGGATGTTATAAATGTTTTTGCCATATTCCTTTTGTATCTCTTCAAGCCCGTCGAAATTCCAGGGATTGAGTACAACAGGTTTTTCACAGATGGCATGGGCCCCTGACCTTAGTGCAAAACGTATATGTGAATCGTGCAGGTAATTCGGGGAGCAGATGCTTACATAATCTACCTGGGTACCTTTGCGCCTTAGTTTATCAATATGCCGGTCGAACCTTTCGAACTCAACAAAAAAATCGCTTTCGGGGAAGTAACTGTCTATTATTCCGACACTGTCGGCAGGATCGAGTGAGGCAACAAGATTATTACCGGTTTCTTTAATCGCTCTGAGATGCCTGCCGGCGATGTAACCTCCGATTCCGATAAGCGCAAAATTATTGACTTTTTCAGGGTTCATAATTGATCTGTTAAAATTAAAAAAAATATGCTAAAAAACACACAGGCGGTAAAACAAGCTAACTAAACTTAAAGTGTCAGGCTTTCTGTGTGAGATCAGAGGCTCATATAGGTGATATTGCCGATCTTTCCACGGTACAGGCCTTTTATGTCAAACACAATTCCTTTGTCGTTTAATAATGCTTTAAAATCTTTTTCGCCCAGAAGGGTGTATTCTTTATGGGATACAGCCACTACTACTGCATCATAACCGGGTTTGGGCTTATCAATGAGTTTATATCCATATTCCTTGAATATTTCTTCGGGTGATGCATGCGGGTCAATAATGTCGGTAGAAACCCCGTATTCCTGCAGACCGTATACTACATCGGCAACTTTCGAGTTACGGATATCGCTCACATCTTCTTTAAAGGTGGCACCCATGACAAGCACCCTTGAGTTCAGAACATTTTTACCGGCTTTTATGATTTTTTTCACCAGTTCGGTAGCGATGTATGCTCCCATGCCGTCGTTCACGGCCCTTCCCGAATTGATAATACGGGCATTATGACCCAGTTCGTTTGCCTTAAACGTAAGATAATAAGGGTCAACACCAATGCAATGGCCGCCAACTAGCCCGGGGAAAAATCTCAGGAAATTCCACTTGGTGCCCGCGGCTTCAAGTACTTCATAGGTGTTGATATTCATCTTGTTAAAAATCATCGAGAGTTCGTTCATCAGCGCGATGTTTACGTCACGCTGTGTATTTTCAATAATTTTTGCAGCTTCGGCGACTTTAATCGAAGAAGCCCTGAATACACCTGCTTCAACAACTAATTTATAAACACTGGCAATTTCTTCAAGCGATTCTTGGTCGCACCCAGACACAACCTTGGTGATTGTACGTATGGTATGCTCCTTATCGCCGGGGTTTATACGTTCGGGGGAATATCCAACCTTGAAATCTTTGATAAATTTAAGGCCTGATAATTCTTCAAGAATGGGGATGCATATTTCTTCTGTTGCACCGGGGAAAACAGTAGATTCATAAACCACGTAATCACCTTTTTTCAGCACTTTGCCAACAGTTTTTGTGGCGGATACCAAAGGTGAAAGGTCGGGAAGCTTGTTTTTATCTATAGGGGTTGGAACAGCAACGATGTGAAAACAGGCTTTTCTGAGGTCATCGAGGGAAGTTGTGAATAAAATATCAGTATTTTCAAATTCAGACGAATCAAGTTCTTCACTCGGGTCAATTTTCTTTTTCATCAGGTCAATACGTTCCTGATTGATGTCAAAACCAATCACCGATATTTTCCTGGCAAATGCAAGGGCTATGGGCAACCCAACATAGCCAAGGCCTATCAATGATAGCGTTGCCTTTTTTTCCAATAAGTTATTGTATATACTCATAACTGGCGAATTTGGTGATGTAAAAAATGAGGCTGTGTTATCTTTTAAACATTGTAAAGATATTCAGCCTCATAAATGTTTTAATAATTATTGGAGGTTAAATGCTTTTTTAATCTTATCGGCATAGTCTGTTTTTTCCCAGGTAAAAAACTCAATCTCCCTGAGTTCTGATTTTCCGTTCAAAACCAACTCAACTTTTTCGGTATAGGGTGCCCGCCCCATATGACCATATTTTGCGGTAGCATAAAATATCGGATTTTTCAGTCCAAATCTTTTGATAATGGCCCCCGGTTTAAGGTTGAATATCTCTTTAATCTTGGCAGCTATCTCACCGTCAGAAAGTTTTATTTTCGAGGTGCCATAGGTATTAACATACAGGCCTACCGGTTCGGCAACCCCGATGGCATATGCTATCTGCACCAGTACCTCGTCTGCAATACCGGCTGCCACCATATTCTTGGCAATATGCCTTGCTGCATATGCAGCAGACCTGTCAACCTTCGAGCTGTCTTTTCCTGAAAAAGCACCACCGCCATGAGCGCCTTTTCCGCCATAGGTGTCTACAATAATTTTTCGGCCGGTTAGCCCGGTATCACCATGAGGGCCTCCAATAACAAATTTTCCTGTAGGGTTGACATGCAAAATAAAATCGCCTTTGAAAAGATTCTGTACCCGCGCGGGGAGCTGTTTAACTACACGGGGGATAAGAATATTCTTTACATCCTCCCTTATTTTATTGAGCATGGTTTCGTCGTTGCCGAATTCATCATGCTGGGTTGATACCACGATGGTATGAACTTTTAATGGATTATTATTATCATCGTATTCAATGGTTACCTGTGATTTTGAATCAGGGCGCAGGTATTTCATCTCCTTTCCTTCGCGCCTGATCACAGCAAGCTCTTTAAGCAGGATATGGGCCAGTTCAAGCGATAACGGCATATAGTTGTCTGTTTCTTTGCTTGCATACCCGAACATCATGCCCTGGTCGCCGGCGCCCTGTTCATCTTCGTTACCGCGCTCTACACCCCTGTTAATGTCCTGCGACTGCTCATGTATGGTGGAAATCACCCCGCAGGAGTCAGCTTCGAACATATAATTTGAATCGGTATAACCGATGTCTTTGATGACTTTTCGGGCCACCTGTTGTACATCTATGTATGCATTTGTTTTTACTTCACCGCTAAGTACCACTAATCCGGTGGTTACCAATGTTTCACATGCCACTTTTGAATCCGGGTCCCTTCTGAGAAACTCGTCGAGCAAGGAGTCTGAAATCTGGTCTGCTATTTTATCAGGATGTCCTTCTGAAACTGATTCTGATGTAAATAAATATCCCATAATTGTTAGAATTTTTGTTAAAAGTTGGTAAAAATAGGTATTATTTATTATTCTGCAAAGATCACATTTGACCAATAAAAGCTAAAGAACTACCTTGCTGTGAGCTCACGGAACACGTCTTCAAGCCGTTTGTCAACTTTTTGAAGGGCAAGGACCGCAATGTTATTTTTTACAGCAAGGTTAAATATTTCAGGACGAATGTCTTTTTCATACTCATACTGAATAATCCAGGTGTGTTCATCCACCTGCTTTACGAGATCAATACCGTCTACAGGTTCAAATATTTCAGCACCCACGTGCTTATTGAACTCAACAACAAGGCTTTGAAAAGAACCTGTATGCCTGCTTTTCAGCTCCGAAGGGTGTCCGTCTGCAACAATTTCGCCTTTATTAATAATTATTACCCTGTCGCAGATAGCCTCCACTTCCTGCATGATGTGGGTTGATAAAAGGATGGTTTTTTCCCTTCCCAGTTCTTTTATGAGGCTTCTGATTTCTATAATCTGGTTTGGATCGAGCCCGGTGGTTGGTTCATCGAGAATAAGAATTTGAGGGTTGTGAAGCAACGCCTGTGCAAGGCCAACCCTTTGCCTGTATCCTTTTGATAACTGACCGATTTTTTTATTGATTTCAGGGGCCAACCCGGTAAGCTCTATGATTTCGTTAATCCGGTTTGATTTAATATCCTGGTTTTTATATAGGCCGGCAGCATATTCAAGATATTCCCTGATGTACATTTCAGGGTACAAGGGGTTATGCTCAGGGAGATAACCAAGGTTTTTCCTCACTTCAAGAGAATTGCCCGACACGCTTATATCATTGATTAAAACATCGCCCGAAAAAGGCGCCAGCAGTCCGCAGATAATCCTCATCATGGTTGATTTTCCTGCACCGTTAGGGCCGATAAAACCGGCTATTTCACCCTTGAAAACTTCAAAAGAAACATGGTTAAGCGCTGTTTGCCTGCCATATTTTTTTACAACATTTTCTACCTTAATTGACATTTGTATAAAATTGTATTCACGGCTAAATTAATAAAACCGGTATCAGCTTGCACATAATTTTTTCTCAGGCTACAACCTGCTGTCACTTTTTTCTATCCCTCTGGTTATCTAAAATATAAACATTGATCCAAACTATTAGAGATGAAATTTGTTTAGTAAAAGATGATATTTTTTGGCACTTAATTTGTATTGCTTTCATTGATAATTTGTTAATTTGATGTTCTTTTTTATATTTGCGCATTGTATTGAAGAAAGTTATAACATAAAATTTGAAATCATGAAAATAATGGACAGATCTATAAAGTTGATTTTTACTCTTCTGGTTTTTGCTCTATTCTCAGCGAACGGATTTTCCCAAAAAACCATGAACGATGTTATTGCATCGTACAACGGAGCCATCCAGGCGCAACAGGCAGGAAACCTTGAAGCAGCGCTTGATTCTTTCAAATCGTGTATTGCTGTTGCAAACGAACTGGGTGAAGAAGCCGATGAACTGAGAATACAGGCAGAGAGCCAGATTCCGGTAATTAATTATGAAATAGGCAGAAAATATGCCAGTGAAAAAAACTACGAAAAAGCCATAGAACAATTTACCAAAACCCTTGATATAGCTAAAGTATATGGTACTGAAGATGATGTAAACAAGGTAACCAATGCCCTCGGCCAGGTATGCTATATTCAGGCTACTTCGCTATACAAAGAGGAAAAGTTTCCCGAAACCCTTGAAATGCTGAACAAGTCGCTTGAGTATTTGCCCGGAAATTCAAAAACCCTTTACATTATGGCTTTAACTTACAAAGCTATGGACAATGAGGAAAAAGTTGCTGAAACCGCCAAAAATGCTGCTGATGCAGCAAAGGCAGCCAACGATAACAAACTTTACCAGGGTTCGCTTAAGATTGGGAGGGATTATTTTCTGCTAAAAGCCGATGGGGCCAAAAATGCCAAAAAATACGATGCTGCAATTAAATACCTGCAATCATCGCTCGATTTTGACGGCAGTAATGCAGCTACCTATTACCTGATGGCACAGATTTATAATACACAGAAAATGTGGGACAACGCCATCAGTGCCGGGAACAAAGCGCTTGAATTCGAAAAACCCGAACCGGTTGACCAGGCAAAAATCTATTACGAAATTGGAAATGCCTACAAGGAAAAAGGTGAAAACGACAAAGCCTGCGATGCTTTTAAGAAAGCAGCAGTTGGGGCTTTCAAAGAATCATCTGACTATATGATTCAGCATGTACTTAAATGTGAATAGCAAAACATTGTATCTTAAAATATTTAAGGCTGTCATGTGCGACAGCCTTTTTTTTGACTGTAAATCAAAGAGTTAATGCTTTGTATTGTACACTCATATACTGATAAGAGCAGATAAGTAGTTTGTATGATCAGGACGAACAGGGTCATCGCAATATATCATGACCAATGCTGCCGATTTTAATTTCAAAATTCTATTTTTGCAAAGAAAAAAAATTAAAAAGATGAAAGGTAAAAAAGAAACTGTTAAACAATTACTAAACTCGACCGAATATGACAGGACGGTAAATATCAAAGGCTGGGTGCGCACAAAACGCGGAAACAATACCATTGCATTTGCAGCTATAAACGATGGTTCCGTTATTCACAATTTGCAGGTTGTTATTGATGTACAGAAATTCGATGAGGACTTACTGAAAAATATAACCACCGGCTCGTGCATAAATGTAACCGGAAAACTTGTTCAATCGCTGGGTAAAGGACAAACCGTGGAGCTGCAGGCCGAGAATATTGAATTATATGGCACTGCCGATCCCGAGACTTACCCGTTGCAGAAAAAAGGCCATTCGCTTGAATTTCTGAGGGAAATAGCCCACCTGAGGCCGCGTACCAATACTTTCGGCGCTGTTTTAAGGATCAGGCATACCCTTGCCTTTGCCATTCATAAATATTTTAACGATAACGGGTTCTATTACCTTCATACCCCTATCATCACGGGCTCAGACTGTGAAGGTGCAGGCGAGATGTTCAGGGTTACCACCCTCGACCTCAAAAATCTTCCTGTGGATGATAAAGGGACGATAGATTATTCCGGGGATTTTTTCGGCAAAGAAACCAACCTTACTGTTTCAGGTCAGCTTGAAGGGGAACTGGGTGCAATGGCGCTGTCAAAGATTTATACCTTCGGTCCCACCTTCAGGGCAGAGAACTCCAATACCCCCCGTCACCTGGCTGAGTTCTGGATGATTGAGCCCGAAGTTGCCTTTTATGATATCAACGACAATATGGACCTCGCGGAGGACTTCCTTAAATACCTTATCAGCTACGTGCTTGATAACTGCAAAGACGACCTTGAGTTTCTTCAGAACATGTACGACAAGGAACTTATTGACAGGCTGAAATTCATTAACAGCAATAATTTTGAACGTATTACCTATACCCGTGCGATAGAGATACTTGAACAATCGGGGCAGCAATTTGAATTTCCGGTTCACTGGGGCAGCGACCTGCAGACAGAGCACGAAAGGTACCTTGTTGAAAAATACTTTAAGAAACCTGTAATTGTTACCGATTACCCAATGGCGATCAAGGCTTTTTATATGAAACAGAATGATGATGGCAGGACCGTGCGCGGTATGGATGTCCTGTTCCCGAAAATAGGTGAAATTATCGGGGGTTCACAGCGCGAAGAGAATTTTAACAAACTGATGCAAAGGATCAATGAATTAAAGCTGCCGCAAAAAGATTTATGGTGGTACCTCGATACACGTAAATACGGCTCTGCTCCTCACAGCGGTTTTGGCCTGGGTTTTGAGCGGCTTGTACTTTTTGTCACAGGCATGGGCAACATCAGGGATGTAATTCCTTTTCCAAGGACTCCGAAAAATGCAGAATTTTAGTATATTTAGAAGGTCTAAATATGATTGATGCTTAAACAGAAATTACAACAGAAGTTACTGCAGAAGCTGTCCCCCCAGCAGATACAAATGATTAAACTGCTGGAGATACCCACGATGCAACTGGAGCAACGGATAAAAAAAGAACTCGAAGAGAACCCTGCTTTGGAGGAGGGGGAGGAGGCAGACTACGACCTTCAGCCAGACAACGATGATGCGGGAGAAGATACAAAAGATAAAGACCAGGAAGAATTCACCATTGAAGATTATATAGAAGACGATGAAATTCCATCGTACCGCCTCAACACTTCGAATTATTCCAAAGACGACAAAAGGGAAGAAATACCTTTTTCTGTAGGGTCAACCTTTCACGATTACCTTGAAACCCAACTGGGACTGAGGCCCCTCGACGAAAGACAGCGCATGCTTGCCAGCTATCTAATCGGTAATATTGATGAAGACGGTTACCTGCGCAGAAAACTTGATGCTATTGCCGACGACATTGCTTTTTCGATGAATATATCTACCACCGAGATAGAACTTATCGGGGTACTAAGGATTATTCAGGATTTTGACCCGGTAGGCGTTGGTGCCAGGAACCTGCAGGAGTGCCTTGTGTTGCAGATTGAGAGCAAAGACCAGCAGGTTCATGAAATCAGCCTTGCAACAAAAATTCTCAAAAGCCATTTCGAAGAATTTACACGCAAGCATTATGATAAAATCATCGCGAGGCTGAATATAACAGAAGATGAATTAAAACCTGCCATTGACGAGATACTGAAGCTCAACCCAAAACCGGGCAGCGCGTTCAGCGATCCGCAAAACAAGACTTTCAGCCATATTGTCCCCGACTTCATCCTCGAAAATATTGACGGGGACCTGCAGCTCAACCTGAATTCCAAAAATATTCCCGAACTAAGGGTAAACAGAACTTACAATGAAATGCTCGAGACTTATCAGCATCACAGAAACCTTTCTTCAAAAGACCAGAAAGAGGCCGTAACCTTTGTAAAGCAAAAGCTTGATTCGGCACGGTGGTTTATTGATGCGTTGCGCCAGCGTCAGAATACCCTGATTGTTACCATGCAGGCCATTCTCGATTACCAGTATAATTATTTCCTCGAAGGCGATGAAACAAAACTCAGGCCAATGATCCTGAAAGATATTGCTGACCGTACCGGGCTGGATATTTCTACAATTTCGCGGGTAGCCAACAGCAAATACATACAGACCAACTTTGGTATTTTCCCGTTGAAATATTTTTTCTCTGAAGGTATGCAGACCGATACGGGTGAAGAGGTTTCGACCAGGGAGATCAAAAAAATATTACAGGATTGTATTGACAACGAGGACAAGAAAAAACCTTTGACAGACGAAAAATTGGCTTCAATTCTCAATAAGAAAGGATATCCTGTTGCCAGAAGAACAGTAGCCAAATACCGTGAACAATTAAACATCCCCGTGGCAAGGATGCGCAAAGAGTTATAAATCTTTAATAATGAAAAGCATTACAGTTTTTGTTTCATACCTGCTCCATCCCGTTTTTATGCCTGCCCTGGGTTTGCTTATTATTATGAAATCAGGCACATATGCATCTCTTGCCGACAAAGAGGTGCTGAAAACAATGTATTTCATCGTGGGTACTTTCACTGTTTTGCTACCGTTGGGATTTCTACCGCTTTATCTTTTTACCGGACTGATCAGAAACATTCACATGGATGAGCAACGACAGCGTATCATACCGTATTTCATTACTTTTATCCTGTTTTACACAGCCCATTTCCTGGTTAAAAAACTGCCGCTGAGCACCTTTGTTACATCGTTTATGTTTGCATCTGCCATGACAGTGCTATTGCTACTTATTATTTCGTATTTCTGGAAGATAAGTTCACACATGGCCGGGGCAGGGGGTATTACCGGTCTTATCCTTTGCATAAGCATGATGCTGAGCGCCGACCTGATGTATTACCTTATTATCGCCCTGATGCTTGCGGGTATACTTGCCACAGCGCGTTTGTACCTTAATGCGCACAACGGGTTACAGGTATTTTCAGGATTTCTCCTGGGGCTGGTAACAGTTTTTCCGATCTGCGTTATTTATTCTTAAGTTCACTAACAGCATTTTTCAATAACCCGCTATCTTCTTCCTCAAATCTGAAAACCTTGAATTTACTGTTCTTTAGATCAGCAAATGCTTTGATGAAGTCGAGCGATTTTTGGGGCTGTGCAATAAAATATCCTTTTTTACTAAGATAGCCGGCAAGATATTCCTGTTCTGTCTGACCCGGTGTGGGTACCAGGAGGGCGGGTTTACCAAGGGCCAGCAGGTCCATGATTGTTGAATAGCCAGGCCGGCAAACGATAAATACAGACCGGGTAACAAGAGATGCAATTGCATCATCAGGTAAATGGTTATATGATATAATATTGCCTGATTCTTCCCTGTGATATTTTTCTGCCGGAAGCCCCCTCAGAATTATTGTATCAATATTAATCCTGACGATTTCTTCTTTAACCCTGTTTTCAAATATTGTACGTTGTGGTTCAGGCCCTGAAAGGATTACAAGTAGTTTTGCCTGTTCAGGCCATATCGTTGCCGGCTTCAAAAGATATAAAAACCTGCTGAGTATACCAACATACCTGCAATTATGGGGCATATAATTACCATGCGACAAAGCCCCGCCAAAATTTAACGATGTTTGTTCATAATCAGGAATCCAGCATTCTTCAAACCTGTTTATCATGATACCCGTGATTTTGTGTATCATCGGTTTTAATAAACCAAACCGCCGGGGAACATTAACAAATAGCTGGTGGGTTATAAATACGGAATAAATATTACGGTTCCAAAGCCCGTAACGATTATCAGATATTACAATTTCAATTCCATATTCCCGGATGATTTTTCGAAGCATGAAATGCTCCCTGATAATTGACAAGATGAAACGGGGCAGATGACAGATAACCGACAGGGCAGCATTTTTCTCCCCATACCTGATTACTGTTGAAGGTATCCCGACAAACCTGAGGCCCGGGAAATATGTCTTCAGCAATTCACCCGATCTGCCGGAGATGCCGGCAATAACTTCAAAGCCTTCATCAACAAGCGTTTTGATAACAGGGATGACCCTTGAAGCATGGCCAATTCCCCAATCGAGGGGGGCAACCAATACCAATGGCCTATCAGGGTTCTTCATGGTTTTAAAAACTAACCTGATACAATTGTTTCAATTCCTTTTTCCCTTACCATTCGGGCGATATCTTCCAGTTCTGCTCCGCTTATTTTTGCTAGACCGTGCACAGGAGTGTCACGGGCAATGGTATAAATCATAACGCTTTGCGGACGGATATCCATCAGCGCAGCAAGCCAGGGCTTTATCTCGTCAGGCGAGGTATTGTCAATCTTTACCCCGTTATAAACCCCCCTGATGAACATGGTCTGGATTATCAGGTTACCATTGAACAATTTCAACCCTTCAACCAGCTTTTTAAGTGAAAAATTTGAAGCAGGGCAGTTTATGATCTTTTGTGTTTCTTCTACCAGCGAGTCGAGCTTAAGAATGTTCATATCGGCTTTTTGCAGCGAATGAAATATATCCTTGTCATTAATGAGCGTGGCATTGGACAATACAGCAATTTTGGCTTCAGGGTAAATTTCAGACCTTAATTTGATTACATCATCAATAATTTCATGAAACCGGGGATGCAGCGTAGGCTCCCCGTTACCCGCGAATGTTATGGTATCAATACGTTTACCTGTGTCAACGGCTTTTCGCAGCCGTTCTTCAAGCAATTTTCTAACTGTTTCTCTTTCAGGAATTTTTTCATTGCTTAATGCATAAGGGCCGGACAAACCGCATTCGCAGTATATACAATTGAAATTACAAACCTTTCTGGTGTTTGGCAGAAGATTGATGCCTAATGACATGCCAAGCCTGCGGCTGAAAACCGGTCCGAAAATAGTAGTGCTGAAAAGAAATGTAGCCATTGAAAAGTAAAATTTTGCTTACCGGCAAAAATAATAAATCCGGCAGTTAATTACCGGAAAGGATTTGATTAAAGGAAATGGCTGGTGAAAAAATAATTAACAGGGACTATTTGGTCACGGATATTTTCAGGACCACTGCATTTTTTACAAACAGCGTGTCGGTGTTGTCATGATCAAGGATAAAACCTTTCAGATGTGTATATTTAGGGTCGTCAAGCATTTTGGAAACTGAATACATATTCGGCCGGTCATTCTTTTTAATGGGAATGCTCCTGAAATACTCCCGTGAACCTTCGGGTGTCCCGTCGTCATACCAAAAATATGCCGTTATGCGCGGGTTTACAGACTGATCGGTTTTTTGCATGATAATACGTGCATTCACAGTGTAATCACCCTCACCGGACAATGGCACTTCAAACGGGATCTTTTCCCTTTTCCCGTCAAGCGGCAGCCGGTACATTTTTGTGTCTTCATAAATTACACTCTTTTTTGATTCTTCTTCGGCGATACGTGCCAGTTCAGCCTCCATTTTCGAAACCCTGTCAGAAACATTTTTGTAAATTTTATTAAGCGCATCCGATTTTGAAGCATAATACACCACAGAAGAATCAAACTGTGCCCTGGTTACCGCGTGCTTCTCGAAAAGCCAGCCGTAAAGTGAGGCAGAATCCAACTCGGTTTCGGGTGCAACAGAATACCTGTTGGCCGCGATTTCGTCGGCCAGGTGAATATCTACAAGAATTGCAGCCATTTTTCTCTGCGGGATAATATCTTTCTTTTCCCCCGAACAGGCGAAAAACATTGCAATAATGGAGAATAGCAACAGAAAATCAGAAAATCTCATTCAAGAAGGCTTAATCTTTTATACGGTTAAATTTATAACTTAAAATTAATTCGTGAGACCCAAAGTTATACTTTCCAAGCGGACTAAGCACAATATCGTATGAATAACCGATTTGTATTTTATTTTCGTATACATATCCTGCAAGAACAGAAAGGGCTTCGCCTGTACGGTACGAAGTACCAAACCATATCATGTTTCTGTACCAGCCCCTCACGTTAATATCGAGCTGAAAAGGCGCCGGAAATACTTTTTTGAGGATGAATGTAGGTTCAACCGACCATTCACGGTTGATAAAGTATTTATACCCTCCCGTGAGATAAAAGTGGCTTTTGAGCCTGCTTTTACCCGACGGGTCTTCACCAATTTTTACCTTGTTGTTTAAAAGGTTAGTAGCAACAAAGCCAACATTGTAGGTAGAGCTGTAAAGATAAAAACCTACTGAGGCATCGGGAAGATAACGTGTTTCCTGTGCATCGTAATAAACCGGGTCGGCCGTGTTCTGCAGTGTAATTTTGGTCATGTCTATACTGTATTGAAGCACGCCGAGGTTTAGTCCCATTGAAACTTTAAGGTCTTCATTGATAGGATAATAATAAGCATAAGATCCATGGGCGCTTCCGATGCTCACAGCGCCTGCCACATCGTATGAAATGGTGCCGCCCCATCCCATCGGAAAGTTTACGGTAGGCCCGAAAATACTCAGGGTATTTGTAATCGGGGCATTGTCGAAACCCACCCATTGAAACCTGTTATTGGAAATCACCTGGAAATAGTTGTGCGTACCTGCAAGGGCAGGGTTTATAGCAAACGGGTTTGTCATAAACAGGGTGGTAAGGGGCTTCTGCTGCGCCCTTATACCCATAGCCATGATAAGCAATATAAAAATTGGTGCAACTCGTTTCATTTTATCGTATTAGTGTTATAGAACCTGTTAAGGGTTTCAAGTTACTGTCTTTCACATCAATAATATAATAATAAGTGCCTATTGGCATTTCTTTACCGTTGAATTTACCATCCCAGGCTTTGGATTCGTCATACCCAACCGAACGGAACACCAGTTCGCCCCAGCGGTTGAAAATCCTGACTTCAATTTTTGAATCATAACCCTCAGCATTTTCAATGATCCATCTGTCGTTAATACCGTCATCATTTGGGGTAAACCCTGAGAAAAGTTTAAGGTCGCGCAGCATCAAAACAATTAACTTAACGCTATCAACGCATCCATAAATAGAAGTTCCTGAAATGGAGTATGAAATTGAATCGCTTGTTGCAGTCACTATTCCTCGTCCCAATGTATCTATTTGAAGACCTTGTATTGGACTCCAAAAATATTCTTTAAAAGAGGGTCCAGGAATCAAATCTCCTTTGAAAAGTGCCCAAAAAGGATAAGATTCACCTTCAGAAAGATAGATAAGTGTATCCATTTCAGTCAATTCTTCCTCACCATATTCATAAAGAGTCAAATCTAAAATTGGATGTATATCAATCGTTACAGTATCCTTTCCATAACATCCATTTTTATAAACATTAAGTAACAGATTTATCTTACGGTTGGTTGACATATAAGAATTAATGTTCCGGGGATCAACAATATATATGGATTCTTCAAATTCAAAAACCGGATCATCTTCGCTAAAGCTCCATACAGTACTGTCATAGTCAAATGCAATTCCTTTTAGCATATATTCGGTATAAGCACAAATTATTGTATCCATCCCTGCATATGCCATTATGGACTCCTGGTCATAGTCTATGATAATTTCTGTTGTTACACTACATCCATTTGCATCTGATACTGTTACAATATAGTTTTTGGGTGAGAGATTGTTTCTGATACTGTCCGTAAGATTTATATCATCATCCCATCTATAAGTATATTGGCCACCACCTCCGGTTGATGTAATATTTATTGACCCATCATGAATATAATCCTGACATGAGGAATTCTGAGCAACTACTGTCGGTATAATTGGCGTAGGCTGGGTAATGATAAATGTTGAGTCATATATCTGTGCCTGACTGTCTACTATCCGGATGTTATAACTTCCTGCCTCAAAATTCTCATCAGAAAAAACGTCCTGATCGTAACCTATTACCTCTCTTGATATTTCGCTGGATGCTGTATTTGTAATAGTAACATTGTACGGCTGGGTTCCATTCTTAATAAGTACAGTAAATCCGCCGTCGCTGAAACCGAAACATGAAACATCTTTATAGTCTAGAATTTCAACTTCGAGAAGCTTCGCTATGATATTTACCGTATCATAAACCGTACAACCCCTGCTATCCCTTACGGCAATATAATATGTACCGGCATCGAGACTGGTAAACAGATTTGCATCCTGGAACACCGCTCCGCTGTCAATAGAATACTGGTAAGGAGGTGTACCCCCGGTGGCATTAATGGTCAGGTTAGACTGTTGTCCGCCGGTTATGGGGGTTACAATCGTTTCAACAAGTATTGCAGAAGGCTGGGCAATGGTAATGGTATCAATGGTTAACACACATCCCAGTGAATCGGATATATTCAGCACCTGTGTACCACCTCCCAGGTTGGTCAACAGGTTTGATGTAGTATACGGTTGCCCGTCTACGCTGTATTCAAATTTGCCCCATCCGCCGGAAGCCCTTATATAGATTTGTCCTGTTGAATCGCCGTAACAACCTGTGATATCTTCCACGCTTAAGCTGTCAATGCTTATTACAGGAGGATTGATAATTACAACAGAAGAGTCGTAAAAGTCGGTACACCCGTTACGGTCTTTTACTGCAACATAGTATATACCCGCCGCCAGATCAGAAATTTCAAGTCCCGGGATATAGGTTGCACCACTGTCAACAGATGTTTCATATGGAGTTGAACCGCCTGCCACAAAAAGCCTGAGAGAACCGGTGCCATCATGGCATACTGCATGCTCTACTGTAACAACATTTATTTTAAGTTCTGTTGGCGCTACCAGAGAAATCAGCGCAGTACTTAATGTATCACAATTATTTGCATCGGTAAAACTAATGGTGTAATTACCTTCGCCCAGGTTTTCGAATACCCCGTCGTTGTTTACTTCCGAGCCCGGAGATATCCAGAAGGTATATGGCTGCGAACCGCCAGAGGCAAATACCCTGATAACACCATTCAGATCGCTGTTGCATTTAATACTGTCAACCGAAACAGAATCGAGTTGCAGGCCTTCAGGTTCAAATATGGAAACAGTAGTATCGCGGAAGCAACCGTTGATATCTTCCACCCTTATGGTGTAGGTACCTCCGGCAAGGTTTTCAAACCTTCCCGAATCTGCTACAGAGGAGGCAATGTTTCCTGGTTGCAGGGTATAGGTAAGTTTTCCTGTACCACCGGTAGCCCTGGTTGCGATAACCCCCTGGTTAAGGCCGCCACATATAAGAGAATCGGTATATTCAAAAGATTTGAATTCGATTCTCGGAGGAGAACTTACTTCAACTGTAGTAATAGCTATACAACCAAGTGCATCGGTAACAGTTAATGTATAGGTTCCCTTACAGAGTGCAACCGAATCGGTACCATTTCCACCATCGGGCAGAGGGCTCCACTGGTAATCTACATAAGGAGGCGTTCCACCAACAACAGTAACAAGGCCGATGGCATCACAGGTTTCAAAACACCTGGTTCGTAAGCCCAGCGGTGAGATATAGGATGTTTCGCCGCAACCGCTTACCTGGTTTTGAACAATGGGTTCATTGATGGTTCCCGACTCATAGGCAACTGTTTCAAGATGCCCGGAAAAGGCAGTATCTGTAAATGTTATTGAAGCAGCGGTTAAAAATCCGTCGGTCGGGTCGAAAACATTATAATCGCAATCTGTAATCAAAACACTCCATGCACCGTTTGCAGGGTCCATGCCGTAAATCGTACTGAAATCGCCTGTAGCCCTGTATGTACCGGTTATTGTTGTTCCCGGGAAGAACGGAACAGTACAAATATCCAAAGTATCATCAGCTGGGTTATTTGTAAAGGTTAAATCAGCGCCATCGCCATAATTGCAGGTAAGGAAATTGTTTGCAATCTTAAGCGGTACCCTTGTGCCATCAGGCGCTTGCAGAAAATAGCTCAGGTCGTGTATTGCCTGGTGGTTTTCAACTTTTGCCGATATGGTTATTGCTGTGTTCGGGCCAATATAAAATGGCGTCGGTTTTCCGATGGTGGCAATGAGTTTCGGGGGTATAGTGATTATTACCGAATCGGTTACATCGGCACAAACTGCACCACCGGTAGCTGTAAGGTATAACATCACGGTTCCGGTCATCAGGTCATTGGGGCCGGGAGTGTAGATTGCATCCAGGGCATACTCATCATCAAAAGCACCGTCACCGGTAATGGTGCTCCAATAGATTATACCATAATTGGAAGCTGAGCCATTTAACTGGACATCAGACCCATAACATTCGGTAATATTTTCACCTGCATCAACTGTCGGGGGATCTATTACATCAATATTCATTTCATCAATGGCTGCTGCACAATTTGCATTTCCGTTAACAGTCAGCTTGAGCACAACTGTTGTACCTGCATCTGCTGCAGCAGGGGTATAAGTAGGGGTGAGGATATTCTCATCTATAAGCGACCCGGCGCCGCTGACTATTGTCCACAATATTGAGGAATAATTGCTTGCTGCAGCACCGCTAACGGTAAATGCTGCATTGCCGCATGTCTGTCCGTCACTTCCGGCATCTGCTAATGGTGCAGCTACTATCTGAATGTCCATATCATCGGTTACAGGTGCACAATTGGCGTTTCCAGTGGCAGTAAGCCTAAGGGTAACAATTGTTCCTTCATCGGCTGGTACAGGGGTATATTCCGGTGTTAGCGTAGTTTCATTTGTTAATGTCCCGCCTCCTGCTATGACAGTCCATAATACCGATGAATAATTCGATGCTGAAGCGCCGCTAACTGTATAAGCAAGGTTGACACATGTTTCTGCATCACTGCCTGCGTTAACAGCAGGGGCTGTTTCAATATCAATAATCATTTCATCGCTGGCCGAAGCACAAGGCGCATTGCCGTTGGTGGTAAGCCTCAATGTAACCGTTGTTCCTGCATCTGCTGCAACCGGTGTATAAGTCGGAGTAAGGGTATTGGCATTTGTGAGCGAACCGTTACCGGTAACCACTGTCCATAATACAGATGAATAGTTGGTAGCTGCTGCGCCGCTC
>JAFGPL010000151.1 GCA_016936215.1 Bacteroidales bacterium | reverse complement strand
TAATATAAATACAAACACTTGTTTACAAATAATTATGAATAAACCGTGACATTTTACAGATTTAGTCGTCTTAACCACAAGTAATTTTATAAAATAATTTGTGTTTGTCGGTAAAGTCCGCTATCGGCATTATTTGCGCAGACTTTGATATCGGATTTATGAACCTGGCACACGATTTAATAAACAAACACTAAATAGTTATTAACAGGACAAATAAAATGAAAACCCTGCGAGTGAGGAAGATTCTAAGGCTAACATTTTTTTTCTTAATTGTTAATTATTTCTCTTATAAAATAAACAAAATGTATCATTAATCGTATTAATATTGTTCTAATCAATTAGAAACAGAAAAATATTAATCTAACAAATTGAATTTCTATGTTTTACAATCAAACATTAATGAAAATACTCGAAAAAAATTATGAACGGTAGCACAAATCAGGATTTTTCCTCTGCAGATGCAGAGGTTCCACTAGTATCAGCGGAATCAAAATTTGATTCTGCGCTTGTAAAAGTTTATCAGAAACCTAAAAGCCAACGATCAGACTTCTCTGTTGTCAACCCGGCTTCCCTCGATTTTATCTTCCGAAACTTTCCCGATGTTACGCTTGATAAATGGTGTAATTGGAAATGGCAGTTGCAGAACAGCTATACCACCTTTTCACGTTTATCACAAATTATTGATTTTACGGGAGTTGAAGATATTGAGCTTTTAAAACATACCGATCGTCTTCCGTTAAGGATCACACCTTATTACGCCAGCCTTATGGTTAACGGCGGTACCGGAAATCCTATCCGTAAAGCGATGGTCCCCACGCTGAATGAGTTGTATACCACTCCCGGGGAATCATCAGACCCGCTGCATGAAGAAAACTGTTCACCGGCGCCCAACCTGGTACACAGGTATCCCGACAGGGTGCTGTTTCTTGCCACAGGTTTTTGTGCAGCATATTGCAGGTATTGCACCCGGTCGCACATGGTCGCCAAAGAAAAAATGCACTATGGCATTTCGGCCTGGCAACAAGCGCTTGAGTATATTAAAAACAACAAACAGATAAGGGATGTTATCATTTCCGGCGGAGACCCGCTTACCATGCCTGAGTCGCACCTTGAATACCTGCTCACCTCACTTCGCAATATGAGCCATATTGAAATTATCCGCATTGGCACCAAGGTACCTGTGGTTTTACCCCAGCGCATTACCTCCGGACTGGTGAAAATGCTTAAAAAATATCACCCGCTTTATATGAGCATCCATTTTATGCACCCCGACGAACTAACACCCGAAGTGCATGAAGCCTGCGTGCGCCTTGCTGAAGGAGGTATGCCAATGGGCAGCCAGACAGTATTGCTGAAAGGCATCAACGATGATGTGAAAACCATGACCGATCTGATGCATGGATTGCTCATCAATCGCGTGCGTCCATATTATATCTACCAGTGCGACCCCATACCCGGTTCATCTCATTTCAGGACTTCGGTAAGCAAAGGACTTGAAATAATAAAGGGGATGCGCGGCCATACGAGCGGTTATGCCATTCCGCACTATGTGATTGATGCACCCGGCGGAGGCGGAAAAATACCACTGCTCCCTGAATATGTGATCGGCCGCGATGGGACAAACCTAATCCTTCAGAACTATGAGGGAAAACAGTTTGTCTACCCCGATGAAATGATGTAAATATGTTCAGGATAAGAAAAATATCTGATGCACTCGTTCCGGCAAACCAGAATGCGGTGCATCAGGTTTTTGACATTATCAGGAAACAGTTTTCGGCGGTTAAAGAAGAAAAAATCCAGGAGATAGCCGATCAGCTGATCAATCCTCTGAAATATAAGTTTTCAGGAATTCTTATCGTGGCCGAAGACGGCAAACTGAATGTCAGGGGATTTGCATTTATATTGTTTATGCCCGATAAGCGGTTTTGTTTTCTTGATTACATTGCCGTAAAACCCGGAAAGACATCATCGGGTGTCGGCGGGGCATTGTATGAGCGGGTAAGGGAAGAAGCACAATTGCTTAAAACCATTGGACTGTTTATGGAGTGTCTTCCGGATGATCTTTCATTGTGCAAAAACGCAACCCTGATCGAAGACAATAAGTCACGCCTGGCTTTCTACGAGCGATACGGCGCCAGGCCAATCACAGGTACTTCATACGAGACCTCTGTAAACGAAGGCGATGACTGCCCCCCCTACCTCGTATTTGATAACCTTGACAAAGAGGTAGTTTTGCATGCAAAAGAGCTTAAGACCATAGTAAGGGCAATACTTGAAAGAAAATATCCCGAATACTGTCCCGAACCTTATATAAAAATGGTTGTTGAATCAATTAAAGACAATCAATTTAAATTGCGGGATTTCAGGTACAGAAAAAAAGAAGTGCCTGCCGAAAAAAGAAACCACAAAGCCAAAGACAAAATCGGCCTTGTGATCAACGACCGGCACAATATTCATCATGTGCGAGAGGTTGGGTACCTCGAAGCCCCTGTGAGGATTAACTCCATACTCAAAGAACTTGACAAAACAGGTCTTTTCAGTGTATTTACTGTTAAGAATTTTTCCGAATCGCATATCACGTCCATCCATAACAGAAAATACGTGGAATATTTCAAGAAGGTCTGCGACAACATGCCCGAAGGCAAGTCTGTGTATCCCTATGTATTCCCCGTAAGAAACGCATCGAGGCCGCCTTCAGACCTTACCGTACTTGCAGGTTATTATTGTATTGACACTTTTACACCGCTCAACAAAAACGCATTTCTTGCAGCCCGGCGTGCAGTTAATTGCGCACTTACAGGCGCCGAACTTCTGCTCGAAGGCCATATCTCGGTATACGCGCTCATAAGGCCTCCCGGACATCATGCCGAAACGAGTGTCTTTGGCGGATTTTGCTACTTCAACAACGCGGCCATTGCAGCAAATTATCTCAGCGAATTTGGCAAAATTGCCATACTTGATATTGATTATCACCACGGTAATGGACAGCAACAAATATTTTACAATCGCAAAGATGTTTTGACCATTTCAATACATGGCCATCCTTCTTTTGCTTACCCTTATTTCTCTGGTTTTGCCGATGAAAAAGGCGAAGGCGACGGAACGGGGTTTAACATAAATTTTCCCTTAAAAGAACATATAAAAGCCGGTGATTACCGGCAAACATTAAAATCTGCGCTTAAAACCATAAAAAAATACAATCCTTCATACCTTATTGTATGTTTAGGATTAGATCCTGCCAAAGGCGATCCGACAGGCACATGGCCGTTATCTGCATCCGATTTCAGGTTAAACGGCGAATTAATCGGACAAGTGCCCTACCCTACACTATTTGTGCAGGAAGGGGGTTACAGAAACCGCTCCCTGGGCACCAATGCAAGAAATTTTTTCGAAGGCTTCTGGAAATCAAAATATAACAATATAGAATAGATGAAAGTTGGACTGACGTATGACCTGCGGTCGGACTACCTGAAGGATGGTTACACCCTTGAGGAGACCGCGGAATTTGACAAAGAGGAAACAATAGACGGTATTGAAAATGCCCTGAAGGAAAATGGTTTTGAAACACACCGTATCGGCAATGCCCGTAGCCTGATGAAAGCCTTACTGGCAGGTGAAAAATGGGACATGGTATTCAATATTTGTGAAGGTATGTACGGCGATTCACGCGAATCCTTAGTCCCGTCACTGCTTGATGCATACAGGATACCCCATGTATTCTCTGGTGCTGTTACCCTTGGCATATCACTCAACAAGGCTTTTACCAAGAGGGTAATACGCGATGCCGGTGTGCTTACCCCCGATTTTTATGTAGTCAGCCAGGAAGATGATATTAAAAACTGCAAACTGTCATTCCCGCTATTTGCCAAGCCGGTTGCAGAAGGTACAGGTAAAGGTATAGAAGGGAAATCACTTATAAAAAATGCAAGCGAACTGGAAGAAACCTGCCTGGAACTGTTGAAAAGTCACCATCAGCCCGTGCTTGTGGAAGAGTACCTGCCCGGAAGGGAATTCACCATAGGAGTGGTTGGAAATAAAGAAAATGCAAGGGTTGTCGGGGGAATGGAGATTATCTACACGCAAAATGCAGGTAATATTTATTCCTACTTTAACAAAGAAAATTATAAAGACCTGATTAAATATATCCCCATTGAGGAAAACCTGCTTAAAGAGTGTGCCGGGGTTACGCTTAAAGTCTGGAATGTGCTGGATGCTCTTGACGGCGGCCGTGTGGACCTAAGGATGGACCGCATGGGAAGGATTAATTTTCTCGAAATTAACCCGCTGGCCGGTCTCAACCCTGTACATTCTGACCTGCCCATACTGGCAAATTTATACGGGATGCCATACTCCCGTCTTATCGGGGAAATAATGGATGCAGCGGTAACCCGTATTTTCGGTAAAAAATGAATAAAAAAGTAGTTATACTTCATAATGAGGTTACAGGACAAAGCAATCCTGATGAATTGGATGTACTCAACCAGGCCGGACTTGTTTCTGATGCATATAAAGATCTTGGTTATAATCCGGTTCTGATGCAACTTGGCCAAAATCTATACGAAGATATTGTAAAGGTAAAAGAAGCCAAACCGCTTTTTGTCTTCAACCTTGTTGAAGCTGTTTTTGGAAAAGGTGAACTGCTGTATATGGGGCCGGCCCTGCTGCATGCTATGCATATACCTTACACAGGCGTGCCGCACGATGCATTGTTTTTAACCACAAGCAAGGTATTGGCCAAAAAAATAATGGTTCAGAACAAAATCCCTACACCGGGATGTTTCAGGGTGTTGGAAACAGGTAAATTAATCAAAGGCAGACAGTATATTGTAAAACCGGTATGGGAAGACGGCTCCGTGGGACTTGATGAAGATTCGGTTTTTACTGCCGGTGATAAAATTAAAACTGATAAAATAAAGTTACTCCGTGATTCTCAATATTTTATCGAAGAGTATATCGAAGGAAGGGAATTTAACATAAGCATCCTTGGCGGCAAAAACAAAACCGATGTCTTGCAGCCTGCAGAGATGATCTTCAGGAATTTTCCTGATGGCAAGCCCAAAATGCTTGGTTACAAGGCAAAATGGGATGAAAACTCTATAGAATACAGGAACACGGTGAGAAGTTTCAAAACCCTCCATGGCTCTTCAAAACTATATGCATCGTTGAAGAATATATGTTTGAACTGCTGGCAACATTTTCACCTTAAAGGTTACGCGAGGGTTGATTTCAGGCTTGACAAAAACGAACAGCCTTATGTAATTGAAATTAACGGCAATCCCTGCATTGCACCCGACAGCGGGTTTATCGCGGCAGCCCGTCATGCCGGTTACGACAACAAAACCATCATTAGTCGTATTTCAGAAGAATTAAATTAATCAAAATGGATATTAAATACAGGTATAACCTTAAAGAAAAAGATAAAAAAGATATTAAAGACCTGCTTATTTCTACAGGATTTTTTCACGATTATGAAATAGATGTCGCAATTGAAATTATTGAAACCACCCTTGAAAAAGGTGAAGAAACTGCAGGCTATCAGTTTATTATTGCCGAAAATGATGGCACAATGCTTGGATTTAGCTGCTTTGGAAAGACTCCATGCACCGAGGCCAGTTTTGACCTTTACTGGATAGCCGTGCACAAAACTGTTATGAACCGGGGAATTGGCGGGGTGTTACTTGAAAAATGTGAAGAATTTATTAAAAAAATGCATGGCATAAATATCTGGATAGAAACATCTTCACGCGACATCTACCTGCCAACACGAAATTTTTATGAAAAGAAAGGCTATACGCTTGAAGCAGAACTCTCAGATTTTTATGCAAAGGGCGACAATAAAGTAATCTTTAGAAAAATAATTCATTGATCCGGATTGATCCGTCCCTTATCCAAAACAAAATCATCCCGATGTATCCGAAATATAGTGAGCCTTATCCAAAACTTATCAATTTTTGCCTATATCAAATATCCAATAAATCAACTAACTTTGAATCTGCAATTTAATTGTATTTATTATGGCCAGGACATACGTCATAGGCGATATTCACGGGGCTTATCTTGCATTGGTGCAATGTCTCGAAAAATCGGGTTTTGATTATAAATCCGATACGCTTATATGCCTTGGTGATGTAACCGATGGCTGGCCCGAAGTACACCTTGCAATTGAAGAACTCCTGAAGGTAAAAAAACTGATATTTCTTCTTGGTAACCACGATTCATGGGCGCTGGGGTGGTTCCTCACAGGCAATGCGCCCGACATCTGGGTTTCACAGGGAGGTAAAGCAACCATAACCAGTTACCCCGGTGAAATACCTAAAAAGCATATAAAGCTGCTGCAAAGTGCCCGGCTGTATTACGAATTCAAAAATAAACTTTTTGTGCATGGGGGTTTTGACCCGATGAGTGATATCAGTCACCAGACAAAAGAAACGCTGATATGGGACAGAAATCTGCTCGAGAGCGCAATTGAACTCCAGGAAGTTGGGATAAACAAAGTAACAAAATACGATGAGGTATATATTGGCCACACCCCTACCATCAACTTTGGAAAAACGGAACCCATGAAAATATGCGAAATATACCTCATGGATACCGGGGCTGGCTGGCGGGGCGGCGTTCTTACAATGATGAATATTGACACCAAAGAGATGTTTTCCAGCGACCGGGT
>JAFGPL010000013.1 GCA_016936215.1 Bacteroidales bacterium | reverse complement strand
TCATGTGAGAGCGGAGCGGTTACATCCGTTCTCAAATTTTTAAACAATTTATTATCAAATGGTTAAAAATTTTAAACGGATGAAAATTAATAACAGGTAATAAACGTATTTACTTAATCCTGTCAGTTTGCCTGAAATGAGGGTCCCTTTAATAATTTTTGTCTGCTTATAAAGATTCTATTTGCAAGGGTTGCAATGTCGTCTTTAAAACATGATCCGTCGTTTAATGATGAAGTCAGCAGTAACTCACCGGGGTTGTCGCCTAAATAGGCCTTCACTTCAACTGGGGCAGAAAAATTGTTACCATCAACTTTAAGCGTATAGACCGGTTGTTTTCCTGCAACAAGATCATATTCTGCAAATGATGAACCATTTAAATATGATAGGGAGCCAAGGTACTGCGCCACCTGTGCCGAATCACACTCCAGGCCGTTTATGGTCCAGTTGTTTCCTTCTTTAAAAATTGAGAAGGAACTATCTGCAGGATAGGTAAAGGTTAGCCTGCTTAAGCCCTGCTGGTCAAAACGGACAAGGGTTTTATCCCTGAAATCATCAGGTCTGCGGTCGAGTGACATTCCGATAAATCCTTCAACTGAATAAACATCCTTTTCATCTTCAAGACGTACAAAAGTTGAAAATGTACCTTGCTGACCGTAATTGTATTGGTTCTGGTTTTTTGGGGGCTGATAGTTAAAACGGCCAACGTAAAGGTGTGTTACGAGTTTTTTACCCGTGTAAAGTTTCACTCTTGTTGCCAAGGAGTCGGTAACATCAAAATCACCCCATTTCGATTTTTCTGTAGCTACCAGTCGCTGGGGTTTCATATCAGCAAGTTGTGTGAGTATATTTTTAACTGCACCCTCATCAGCACGAAAGACTTTTGAACCGGTTACCAGCTTCCACCTGCCGGATTCTTTTTTCAGTTCAATGGCATTATCTTTATCGGCCCTGGGGTAGATCACAACAGATGTTATATTTGAAGTATCTGCATCTACCATTTCGGCGCGGAACGACCTTTCTCCCCTGGAAGAATCTGAAATATATACTGCAACTACTGCAATAAGCAATAATCCGAGGACAATGCCCAGGGTTTTGATATTAAGTTTTTTATACATAACCCACCTCCATTCTTTTAATCCGTTGATTTCTTCTTATTTCAAACCTGATAATACCGATGATGATGATAAGGACAATAGGGAGCAGAAAATTTAAAAATTTCAGGAATGTCCTTTTGCCATCCGTCAGGTCTTCTTTAATAGGTCTTGATTTAGCCCCTTTGGTACGAAGTTCAATCAGGCCGGTATCATCCGAAAGCCAGTCAACAGAGCTTACTACCAGGTTCAGGTTATCGGGATGCGGCCCTTGCTGGCTCATAGGTTCGAGTATGTCACCATCGGCAACTACAACCATTTTTGAGGGCATTGTCCCTTTAATTTGTCCCTCCAATGACGCAGCTACGGTAACATTTGATAACGGAAAATCAGCCTCATTCCATTCTTTCATATAATTCAGCCAGGCAGAGACCGATTGCGTGCCTGAATGTTCTGATGTTAAGACCAGAGGTGTAAATACCAGGCTGCTGTCCCCCGAAAAATTAATACTGCTCACGAACCTGAAAAGAATATTTTGCAGCCCGGCAGTAACGGCATGTTCGGCAAAATTTTGTGCAATCGGGAAGAACGGGAATTCAATCTGCCTGGTAACAATACTCGGCCCGAAAGGTGTCATTGCTTCCTGTTGTATTCCTACCGGCATATTGGTTTGATCAAGAACAAAGTTTTCATTCACGATTATACCTTTTTCGGCCAGCCATGTTTCCAGTCCGGTGTTAATTGTATGTCCCATGGCCTCTCTGCTGGGATCAACATGCACCCTGTTTAATGCTACGAATATACCTTTTCCGGCTGCCAGAAAATTATCGAGTTGTGTAAGTTCACTGCTGCTGAAGGAATCGGAAGGTGAAATGATTGCAAGTGTTTGAAATTTGTCAAGCGCTGATGTACTGTCATTTAATGTAACAGGTTGAACATCATTTAAAACCGAAAGGCTGTGAACCAGAAAACTGAGTTCTTCAGGACTTTTCTCGCCATGTCCCTGCAAAATACCCACGAGCGGTTTTTCCTGCAGAGAAAGTTTTTTTATGCTTGTGGTTAAAAAATATTCCATACCCTCCGATGACTGAATTATCGAAATTATTTCTGATTTGTCGTTCATTTGTATTTCGGCACCCATATAGGCTTTTTGAATCTTTACCTCGTCTTTTTCACGTCCGCCAACCTGTGCCTGGACTATCCCCTTTTGCTGAACTTTACGCTCAGTTTCTTCATCCACGGCCGGATCAATAAATTCATAGACTACCATACCTTTTGAAATTGTTTTATAATCTGTAAGCATGTTTTTAAAATCACGCTTCAGGTTTTCAAACTGGGGAGGTAGTTTCTTTGTAAAATAGGCCGTAATCGTTACCGGTTGTTCCAGTGAGCGGAGAATGTTTTTTGTAGCCGGGCTTAGAGAATACCTGCTGTCATCGGTAAGGTCAAGCCTGAAGAAAAAACGGTTGGAGAGGTAATTTAACAGGATTATTATCCCAACTACCATTGCCAGTGTATATAGTATTGTTGATTTTGTTTTCATAACTTATTGGTTAGCATTTAGTTTTCGGCAACATTTCTTTTGGTCAAAACAAGTTCAGAAGCGAACAACCCGAGGAATGCAAGGCTCAGGAAATATATAATGTCTTTGCTGTCAATCACCCCACGGGTTATAGATTCATAGTGAGTTTGAATACTCAGGAAATATAACAGGTTTCCTGCTAAACCTTTAAGGCTGAATGTAAGGATGCTGAAAATCCAGTGGAAAAGAATAGCAATTACCAGGGCTATTAAAAATGCCACAATCTGGTTTTTGGTGAGGCTGCTGGCGAAGATTCCTATAGCTGCATAGGCGGCGCTCATGAGCAGCAGTCCGAAATAGCCAGACCACACGGCACCGTGGTCAACCGGGCCTAATCCCCAGATTGTAAAATAATAAGGCAAGGTCAACACCAGCGCTATGAGGATCAAAAGCATGGTTGCCAGGAATTTTCCTACAACCAGTTGCCATTCATTTACCGGTTTTGTTAAAATCAGTTCAAGGGTCCCCGAGCTGTTCTCTTCTGCAATCAGCCTCATGGTGATTGCAGGGATAAAGAACAGGAGCGTCCAGAACGAGATATTAAAAAAGACATCCAGGCTGGCTTCTTTCCGAAGAAAAACATCACCACCTGTTAGCCAGGTAAATAAACCTGTAAACCCGAGGAAAAGAATAATTACAATGTATGCAAGCAATGAATTGAAAAATGACTCAAGTTCACGCCTGGCGATAATCCAAATCTGTTTCATTGGTCCAATATTTTATTAATTCATGGTAAGTTCTCTGAAAACATCTTCAAGCTTGGTCTCTGTAGGGGTAAGCTCTGTAAGGTACCATCCGTTGTCCACGCATAGTTTAAAAATATCCTTTCTTGAGCTGGTATCGGGTTTGCTTTGTACTTCAAACTGACCGTCGCTTTTTGAAATAAAATCCACCAGCTCGGTATTTGATAACTCCTGCAAGGCCTTGTAAATGGTATTTACATCTCCCCCTTCGATGGTTACTTTGAGTATTTCCCTTCCCTGTGCCTGTTTTCTAAGCTGGCCTGAAGACCCGTCTGCCACGATTGAGCCTTTGTTAATAATAAGAATCCTGTCGCAGGTGGCTTCTACCTCGGCAAGTATATGCGAGCTGAGGATCACGGTTTTTTCACGTCCGATTCTTCTTATCAGGTCGCGGATCTCCATAATCTGGTTGGGATCGAGCCCTGAAGTTGGCTCATCAAGCACCAGTACCTTCGGGTCGTGGATCAGTGCCTGCGCCAGGCCTACCCTTTGCTTGTAACCCTTAGAGAGTTCGCTGATTTTTTTGTGTTTCTCACCTTCAAGGCCGCATAGCTGAACCATCTCGAGTATTCTTTCCTTAATCCTGTCCGAGGGGATACGATGCAGCTCAGCAATAAACCTGAGATAATCAATCACGGGCATATCAGTATAAAGCGGATTGTTTTCCGGAAGGTACCCGATATGTTTTTTAATCTCTTCGGGATTTTCCCTGATCGAAATACCTCCAACTTTGATGTCTCCCTCGTTGGGCATCAGGAAACAGGTGATTGCCTTCATAGTGGTGGTCTTTCCGGCACCGTTAGGGCCGAGAAAACCCAAAACCTCGCCGGTTTTAACCGTAAATGAAACATTGTTTACGGCTTTTTGGGCGCCATACTTTTTTGTAATGTTTTCAACAACAATATCCATATTTTTAAATCATTAGTATTCCAGTTTTCGGAACACAAAAAAAATAAATTCAATATATATTTTATAATATTTTATGATTTTTTAACAATTGATGCGGGCACAAAAAAACCGCCGGTACATTCCGGCGGTCTGAAACCAAAACTTTCTGAAAGTTATGAAATCTTAATCTCTCTTACGGGTTTTACTTTTGCTTCTTCTTTTTTGGGGACAACGATATTCAGAATCCCATCGCTATAGGTTGCTTTGATCTTGTCACCGTTTACCGTGTCAGGCAGACGGAATGAGCGGCAGAAAGAGCTGTAGCTGAATTCCTTTCTTAAAACATTTTCTTCTTTTGACTCGTTGTTCACCTCTTTTTCAGACGAGACGGTAAGTACCCCGTTGTCAAAACTAACTTTAAAATCTTCTTTGCCAAGGCCTGGCGCAGCAACTTCAATCCTGTAATCGTCATTTCCTTCAGAAATGTTTACTGCGGGCATGTTTTGACTTTTTTCGGTGTTAAAAACATCCGGTAAAAAGTTGTCGTTAAAATAACCATCTATAAGTCCCGGCCAACTTGTTCTCATTCTCAGATTTGGTAACATAGTTTTATCCTCCATATTTTTGTTTATAATAATTTGCATTTGCACTTTTAATTTTCAAAAGTGATGCCATTCCCTATAAAGAGACATATTGACATACTTTACGGATATTTACCGGCCAATATGGCAGATTACTACATGGTTTGATTGTTTTTAAGTCATTTTTCTCTTTTTTGGTTTTAGAATTTTCTAAATCAGATGTGAATATGCATGATTTTCTATGTTAAAATTTATTGAATATATTTACCGGTGAAATAATAATTATGAAGATGAAAAATAAATTGAAAGTTTTTTTTGGAATGGCGCTGATTGGTTTTTCGGCATGTATATTCAATGCCGGCTGCAAAGGGATTGGCAAGCAATCAATCGAGTCGAAACCCTGGTCGCTGCAGATGGCTGAAAGCCTCATTCAAACCTATCCCGATATGTGGCTGATGGAAGAGAGGACAAAGCCTGTGTGGAGTTATACCTATGGGCTTATTGGCATGTCTTTGCAAATTCTTTCAGAAAAAACCGGTGATCAGAAGTATTTCGATTATGTAAAGCAATACGCAGATACCATGATTGATAACAATGGAGTAATCAGGTATTATAAAATGCAGGATTATAATATAGATCATGTAAACCCCGGCAGAATGGTATTGAACCTCTACAAAAAAACAGGGGAACAAAAATATAAAGCTGCGATAGATTCATTAAGAAATCAGTTGGTAAACCATCCCAGGACCAATGCCGGCGGTTTTTGGCACAAGAAAAGGTATCCTCATCAAATGTGGCTTGACGGTGTATATATGGGGGCTCCTTTTATGGCTGAATATGCAAAACAGTTCAACCAGCCAGAAATGTTTGACGATATTGCGAACTGGATATTGAAAGTGGAAGAAAAAACAAGAGACAGCAAAACCGGTCTTCTTTACCATGCATGGGACGAAAGCAGGGAACAACAATGGGCCGACTCTGTAACAGGTTGTTCGCCTCATTTCTGGGGCAGGGCAATGGGCTGGTATGCCATGGCACTTGTAGATGTACTTGATTATTTTCCTGCAGAGCACCCTAAATACAATGAGATAGTTGCCGTTTTGAACCGTTTGACAGAAGCCGTAGTTAATGTGCAGGATGATAATACCGGTTTATGGTACCAGGTGCTTGACCAGGGCAACAGGGAAGGCAATTATCTTGAAGGCTCAGTATCAAGCATGCTGGCATATACCATGCTGAAATCATTGCGGCTTGGTTATATTGACAAAAAGTATAATAATGCTGCAGTAAAAGCTTATGAAGGTATTATCAATAACCTGATTAAAAGGGATGAAAACGGACTGATCAAAATCACCCCTGTTTGCGCGGTGGCAGGTTTGGGAGGAAATCCATACCGGGACGGAAGTTATGAGTATTATATTAATGAACGAAAAAGAGACAATGACCCGAAAGCAACAGGACCATTTATACTCGCGAGTTTAGAATATGAGGCCATGAAGAAATAATAACACGAAATAATAACACAAAAAAAATCCTGAACCTTAATTCAGGATTTTTTTTAAGCGCGTAGGAAGTAACCATCCAGAATAATCTGGTAAACTGAAATATTATTTAAAGATAATTCTCGTTCATAAATTTAAATATTTCATCACGTTTGGGTGCCGATGACTGGGCGCCGATTTTCGCAACCGACAATGCGGCTGCGGCATTTGCAAATTTCACTGCCTCGAAAACATTTTTGTTCTCAGCAATAGCAACAGCCAGTGCGCCATTAAAAATGTCCCCGGCAGCAGTAGTATCCACCGGGTTGATCTTAAATCCCGATACCAGTTCAGACCCGCTGCTGTCGAGCACCATAGCTCCTTTTGCCCCGAGTGTAATAACAACCTTATTTACCCCTTTGGAAATAAGTATTTTACCGGCATCCTCCGCTGAATCTTCATCTTCAACACGAATACCGGTGAGGGTTTCAGCCTCTTTCTCGTTGGGGGTAAGAATAGAAATATTTTTTAAAAAATTGATTGAAAGCTGTTGTGCAGGCGCAGGATTGAGGATTACCCTCTTACCATTGTCAAAGGCCAGTTTGGCTGCATACTCGAGTGTTTTTAAAGGAACCTCAAGCTGCATTAAAACGATATCTGAACTCAGAATAGCCTGTTTTGCATTAATAATATCATACACCGATAGGTTCATGTTGGCTCCTGAAGCAACTGCATTCAGCATCCGTCCCTCTTCATCAATAAAAATTTCTGCAACACCCGAGGGCAGCTCATTGTCTTTAACAACATTATCAGTATTAATTCCTTCCTCTTTAAAGTTATTAATAGCCCGCTCCCCAAACATATCACTGCCCACGCGGGCCACGAGCGTTATTTCTCCTCCTGCCCTGGCTGCCGCAACTGCCTGGTTGGCGCCCTTGCCACCGGCAGCAGTATAAAATTTACCCCCAAGCACGGTTTCACCGGTCCTGGGAAGCCTGGGCACTTTAATCACCATGTCTGTATTTGAACTTCCTATAACTACTATTTTCATAAACAAATATTTTCCACCTGCAAGTTTATACAAAGGTACTTCGGTTTAATGGCATATAAAATTTTTATTATTAACAAATTGTGAAAAAAACGTAATGCATGTTGAATTTTACAAAAAGTAAAGTATATTTGTCATAAAGTAAAAATAACCAGTAAATAAGTAAAAAAATGAAGACAAATCATGACACCTACAAATTAAGGGGATTTCTTCCCAATTATTTCAAACGAATCGGGCTTGCACTTGCCATTATTTCAGTACTTGGTTTTATCGGGGGAATGATTTTTGAACAGGCCATTACTATTGATAAAGAAGCAATTGCCACCATTACACTTGATGGGGTTATCCTTGGACTGCTTATAATCAGTCTTTCAAAGACAAGGATAGAAGACGAAATGATTATGCACCTGCGCCTCAATGCTTTTGCGAAGGCATTTATATTCGGTACGGCATATTTGTTTTCTGTTTCACTTATGTCTTTAATTATGCATAATGATGTCCCGATTACGCCACATTCACTGATAATTGTTGAGTTAATTATGTTTATATGCTTTTTCGAAATAAGCCTGTCAAAACTAAGTAAACAATGAAAAACACGATAAAAGTTGAGCGGGCGAAAAAGGATATTACACAGGAGAAACTGGCAGAACTGGCAGAGGTATCGCGGCAAACTATCAATTCTATTGAAAAGAACCGATATGTGCCTTCAACAGTGCTTGCTCTTAGGCTCAGCCGTATTTTTGGCGTAACTGTCAACGAGCTTTTTATGCTCGAAGATGATGATTAAAGAGGCCGTCTTAAAATTCGCACCCTGCGTCATCCTGAATTAATTCAGTATCTCAATTAGTTGTATATTAAACTGTTTGAGACTCTGAAACACCTGTCCGTTGCTTTGCTCTGCCAGGCAGGCCTGTCCGCTGCTTTGCTCTGCCAGGCAGGCCTGTCCGCTGCAAAAGTGCTTTGGAAGGCAGGAGTCCGGAATTACTAAATGGCGACTTTTAAAACAGCCTCTTCTGGGTTACAGCGTTGTATTATTTTGTTTCAAGCACAACAGACAATTCCATCTCATCGTGAATGAATTTGTCCTTCAACTCTGCAAATATCTTTTTCGACTGATAATTAACGCTCCATTCGGTACGGTCAAGCACAAATTTTTCGGTAGTGGCGGACAATTTACCATCCTGAATTTTTATTGCTGCATGAAAGCTTACAGGTTTGGTGATATTTTTAATTGTAAGGTCGCCTGAGACAAGATGGGTGCCTTTAAAGCCGTTTTTGTCTGCCTGTGGATTTTTCAATGGTGCTGCCTCTTTGATGACAAATTTTGCGGCAGGGTGTTTTTCAACATGAAAAAAGTCTTCTGATTTCAGATGGTCAACCAGCATTTTGTTCATTGATTCTGTTGTAAGGTCATAGTTTACAATAGATTTCATATCAATTACAAATTCTCCCCCCGAAATATTCTCTTCAGCATTCAGTGTTACAAATCCTGATGAGAGTTTTACACTTCCGTTATGTTGTCCGCCGGGCTTTGACCCTACCCACAATACTTTGCTTTTTGCAAGGTCAACACTTTTCTTATTTTCCCCTGTTTGCGCGTTGATTTCACTGAAAATCAGCAACGTGGGTAAAAATATAATTGTCAATACCTTTTTCATAATTACCTCCTCTTATTTTATATTAATTTTTGCATTATTATAATGGAAGGTAAACACCCGAATGTTAAAACAGTTTTTGACCCTTTTAAAGATTTAATTTCTAAACAACAGAAAAACAGTATTTTAAAAGTTTTAGTTTAACAAATCTTTAACAAAAAAGCTGTCTTCAATGATTGAAAACAGCTTTTTTGATTTTTGTCGTAAATTAATTCTTATCAGCAACAAGCCCGCTGCGTTCAAGCAGGGCATTAATATCAGGTTCCTGTCCCCTGAACCTTTTATAAAGTTCCATTGGGTGTTCAGAACCTCCTTTTGAAAGGATATTCTCCCTGAAAGACTGTGCTGTGGCCTTATCAAAGATACCTTTCTTTTGAAATACAGAAAATGCGTCGGCATCAAGCACTTCAGCCCATTTATAGCTGTAATATCCCGAAGCGTATCCGCCGGCGAATATGTGTGAAAACTGGGTGCTGATAAGGCATTCATTCAAAGGTTTAAATAATTCTGTTGGTGCAATGGCCTTTCTTTCAAATTCTTCGACAGGGTTTTTAACCGGTTCGGTGATTGAATGCCATGCCATATCGTTCATGGCAAATGTAAGCTGGCGGACAGAAGCATATCCGGCCTGGAAATTACTGCTTTCAATGATGCTGTTCAACAACTGTTCGTGCATTTTTTCGCCTGTTTCGTAATGAACAGCCACTTTATCGAGCCACTCTTTTTGCCGGGCCCAGTTTTCCATAATCTGGGAAGGCAGTTCGACAAAATCCCAGTATACGTTGGTACCTGACAGGCTTGAGTATTTGCAGTCTGTGAGGATATAGTGAAGCGAATGGCCGAATTCATGCAAAAAAGTGGTAACCTGGTCGTAAGTTAAAAGCGAAGGTTTTGTTTCTGTTGGTTTGGTAAAATTGAAAACCAGCGATACGTGCGGCCTGATGTTCTCTCCGTCTTTTTTATACTGGTCGCGGTAGCTGGTCGCCCATGCCCCTCCCTGTTTGCTTTCACGGGGGTAAAAATCCATATAAAGCACAGCAAGAAGACCGCTATTTTTGTCGAATACCTCGAAAGCTTTTACATCGGGGTGGTAAACAGGTATTTTGTCTGTTTCTTTAAAGGTGATATCATACAAAGTGGTTGCAAGGTCCAGAACGCCTTTCTGCACATTTTCAAGCTTAAAGTAAGGCCTTGTCATCTCATCGTCCACATTGAATTTTTCTTTTTTCAATTTTTCGGAATAGTATAACCAATCCCAGCGTTCAAGTTCAAATTCGGCCCCGTGGTTTTTGGCAAATTGCCGCATTTCTTCCACTTCTTTTTTTGCAAAAGGCATGGAGGCTTCGAGCAATTCGTTAAGGAACACGTTAACGCGTGCAGGTGTCTCGGCCATGCGCATTTCGAGTACATAATCCGCATAGGTTTTATAACCCAGGATATTCGCAAGCTGAAGGCGTAATTCTGTAATTCTTTTAATGTTTTGCCGGTTGTCTTTATCGTTTCCGCGAAAAGCTTTCGAGTTGTATGCCTTGTACATCTCCTCCCTGAGCTTTCTGTTCGTGGCATATTGCATAAATGGCAGGTAGCTTGGTATCTGAAGGGTGAAAACCCATCCTTCGAGGTTTTTTGACCTGGCTGTCATTGCTGCTGCTTCCCTTGCACTTTCCGGAAGCCCGTCAAGGTTTTTTTCATCGGTGATGTGCAGTTGATAAGCATTGGTTTCTGCAAGAACGTTATCATCGAAAGTAAGCGTGAGCGTGGACAGTTCGGTAGTAATCTGCCTGAATTTTTCTTTGTTTTCTTTGTCAAGATTGGCCCCTTGCCTGATAAAAGATTTGTAGGTTTTATCAAGTAACATTTGCTGCTCGGTATCCAAATGATAGCTTTCCATTTTCTCCACAACCGATTTAATTTTCTGAAACAACGCTTCATTTAGCGTAATGTCGTTTGAGAATCCGGTAAGTTTAGGGGATATTTCCTGTGCCAGCATTTGCATGGTATCGCTGGTATGGGCGCTGTTAAGGTTAAAGAATATGCTTGATATCCTGTTCAGCCGCTCCCCGGCCCTGTCAAGGGCTTCGATGGTATTTTCAAAACCGGGTTCAGCAGGGTTGTTGATAATTATATCTATTTCCGCCCTTGCTTCTTTTATGGCGCTGTCTAACGCAGGAACATAATCGTTAATGTTGATATTGTCAAAAGGCGCTGTCTGATAAGGAGTTTTAAAATCGCTCAGCAATATATTTGTACTTCCCATTTTATTTTTATTACAAGAAATAAGAGTAATTACAAGTACTAACAAAAAAATTGTATAAAGTTTTTTCATAACACTGTTTTTTTGGTTTCAGGTACAATGTTATTTTAAAATTCTCTCTCTTACAAAAGTTTAATTCCGGTTTTTCAGGTTTTTTACAAAAACTTTCCAAATGGCAAGAAAAGGGATATTTAAATTCATACAGGGGTTTTTAAATGGTTTATTTAACCTTATATCCTGAAAAAGTCAAAGTTTTTTTACACTTGTCCACCCATTCCCGGACGGCCATGGCACTGTTTGTATTTTTTCCCGCTTCCGCATGGACAGGGGTCATTTCTTCCAACTTTTTTTTCTACCCTTACCGGTTGTACCTGTTTATCCTGGTTGTCGGGTGTTCCGCCGCCTCCCTTGTTCAAAGATGAACCGTACTCACTTTTGGAGGCTTCCATTTTACTCATGTCCAGTTTCCGGGGCGCTTGTCCGCGTTGCACCTGCGAAGAATCCCTGATGGGAATCTGGCCTTTCATCAGTATGCCCACAACCTCTTTGTTGATGCGGTCAACCATTGTTTCAAAAATATTGTATGATTCGAGTTTGTAAATAAGCAGCGGGTCTTTTTGCTCGTAGGTAGCACTCTGTACTGCCTGTTTAAGGTCATCGAGTTCGCGGAGGTTTTCTTTCCAGGCTTCATCAATGGTATAGAGGGATATGGATTTTTCGTATGTTGTTACAAGTTCCTGTCCCTGTGTATTATAAGCTTTTTCAAGGTTTGTAAGGATGTTGTATGTTTTTACCCCGTCGGTGATCGGTACTACAATGTTTTCGTAGACTTTTCCCTGTTTCTCGAATACGTCTTTTATTACAGGATATGCCTGTTTTGCTATTTGTTCCTGTTTTCTTTTGTATGTTTCCCTAAGGGTATTATAAAGACTTTCAGCAATTTCGGTAGGATCGAGTTTAAGGTACTCTTCAGCATTGAGGGCCGGTTCGATGGAAAGGGTACGCAGCACTTCAAATTTAAACTCGTCAAATTCAACATTACCATGCAGTTGCGATACCACCGATTTGCATACATCATACATCATATCGGCAATGTCTATCTGAATGCGGTCTCCGAAAAGAGCATGCCTGCGTTTGGCATAAATCTGGGTGCGTTGCATGTTCATAACATCATCATATTCGAGCAATCGCTTACGGATACCGAAATTATTCTCCTCCACTTTTTTCTGTGCCCGTTCAATTGACCGGGTAATCATGCTGTGCTGTATCATTTCACCCTCTTTGAGGCCCAGCCTGTCCATGAGGGAGGCAATACGGTCGGAACCAAAGAGGCGCATGAGGTCGTCTTCGAGCGATACATAAAACTGCGATGAGCCGGGGTCTCCCTGTCTGCCTGCACGTCCGCGCAACTGCCTGTCAACACGCCGTGATTCATGCCTTTCGGTTCCGATGATGGCTAAACCTCCGGCTTTTTTAGTATCGGGGGTTAACTTGATGTCGGTACCGCGGCCTGCCATATTCGTGGCAATCGTCACAGTACCCGGTTTCCCGGCATCGGCGACTATTTCTGCTTCGCGCTGGTGTAGTTTTGCATTCAGCACATTGTGCTTTATACCTTTAATTTTCAGCATCCTGCTCAACAGTTCTGAAATCTCGACCGAAGTGGTACCTACAAGCACAGGCCGGCCATTATTTACCAGGTTAACAATTTCATCAATTACCGCATTGTATTTTTCACGTTTGGTTTTATATACAAGGTCTTCACGGTCGTCCCTCACAATGGGTTTATTCGTGGGGATAACCACCACATCGAGTTTATAAATGTTCCAGAACTCACCGGCTTCGGTTTCGGCAGTACCGGTCATACCTGCAAGTTTGTGGTACATCCTGAAGTAGTTTTGCAGCGTGATGGTGGCAAAAGTCTGGGTGGCAGCTTCAACTTTCACATTTTCTTTTGCTTCAATGGCCTGGTGCAGGCCGTCGGAGTATCGGCGGCCTTCCATGATACGGCCGGTCTGCTCATCTACAATCTTTACTTTGTTTTCTATTAACACGTATTCAACATCCTTTTCAAAAAGGCTGTAAGCTTTAAGAAGCTGGTTGACCGTATGGATTCGGTCTGACTTAATGGCATAATCCTGCAAAAGTTTATCTTTCTTTTCGAGTATTTCCCGCTGGGCGAGACCAGAGTTTTCAAGTTCTGCTATTTCAGACCCGATGTCGGGCATTACAAAAAAATGGGGGTCTTCAGATGATGAAGTTATCAGGTCTATGCCTTTGTCGGTGAGTTCAACCGAGTTTTGTTTTTCGTCAATAATAAAGAACAGGTCGTCGGTGACTTTGTGCATGTTTTTATTATTGTCCTGCATATAAAAATTTTCTGTCTTGAGCAACAGTGCTTTGTTGCCCTGTTCGCTCAGAAATTTGATGAGCGGTTTGTTTTTCGGCAATCCTTTAAACGCCTGCAACAGTTTGAAACCTCCTTTTTCGGTGTCGCCATCGGTAATTAGTTTTTTTGCTTCTGCCAGGTAATCTGTCACAATTTTTCGCTGCGCACTAACGAGTTTTTCAATCCTTGGCTTTAGTTCTTCAAATTCCTGATTTTCACCCCGGGGCACCGGTCCTGAAATAATAAGCGGTGTACGGGCATCGTCAATGAGTACCGAGTCAACCTCGTCAACAATGGCATAATGATGTTTCCGCTGCACCAGGTCCTGCGGTGACAGTGCCATATTGTCCCTGAGGTAATCGAAACCAAACTCGTTGTTGGTACCAAAGGTAATATCGGCAAGATATGCTTTACGGCGGCTTTCAGAATTAGGCTGGTGTTTGTCAATACAATCAACAGAAAGGCCGTGAAATTCATAAATAGGCCCCATCCATTCAGAGTCGCGCTTTGCCAGGTAATCGTTCACCGTTACCACATGTACCCCTTTGCCGGCAAGGGCATTGAGAAACACCGGCAGGGTGGCTACCACCGTTTTGCCTTCACCTGTAGCCATCTCTGAAATTTTACCCTGGTGCAGCACAATACCGCCAATAAGCTGCACATCGTAATGCACCATGTCCCATTTTATTTCGTTGCCGCCGGCAATCCAACGGTTGTAATATCTTACTTTATCACCATTTATCTGAATGCTGTCACGCGCAGCTGCAAGGTCCCTGTCGAAATCCGTAGCCGTGGCTTCAAGGTATTCGTTATCGTTGAAACGTTTGGCCGTTTCCTTCACAATGGCAAATGCTTCGGGCAGGATTTCATTAAGCACCACTTCGAGCTTTTCGACAACCTGCTTTTCAATTTTATCAATTTCATCGTAGATTTTTTCTACCTCGTCAATTTCTGCCCTTTCAGTCTCTGCCTGTTCCCTGAGGCTGGCTATTTTGTCTTCTTCGGGTTTTATATAGTCTTTGATCCGCTTCTTGAGTTCAAGGGTTTTTGCCCGAAGCTGGTCATTGGATAATCCGGAAAGTTTTGGGTATTCTTCTTTAATTTTTTCGACAATGGGCATAATGGCCCTGATATCCCTGTCTGATTTATTTCCGAAAAACCTCTTTATTATATCTGAAAATAATGCCATTTGAATGTTGTTTAGAATGCAATATTATAAATTCAAATCGTTAACCTTTAAATTTAACATTTAAAAAGGGTGTAAATTTAGTCTGAATTGTTGAAAATGATATATAAAAACAGGTTCAATTCTTTTACAAACGCAATTTTTAGTTTAAACCGGAATTATGGTTTGCCTGTTTTCAGCCGGTCTTTCTTTTCATCAGCACTGACGTTATGAGATAGAGCATCATGAGCAATGAAAAGAACCGTGCAATCCTTCCGATGTAGTCCCCGTTTTTCACATAAAATGTTAATTTGTCGTTGGCGTTGATTTTAGCCCTGATGGCACCTCTCTGCCACCAGCCTAAATATTCAATGATGTCGCCCCTCTGGTCAATAAAACTGCTTATGCCGGTATTTGCCGACCGGGCGATGCTGCGCCTTGTTTCTATAGCCCTTACCCTTGATAAGGCATTGTGCTGTCTGTAGCCGGGTGTGTTGCGCCACCACCCGTCATTGGTAATGACAAAAATGAAATTCGCACCTTTCTTAACATATTCAGTGATGTATTCACCGAATACCGATTCCCAGCATATTACAGGTGCAATTAACAGGGAGTCCTGCGGAGAGCGGAAGTTTTCCCTTTCTTCCTGCGTAGCCCATCCACGTGTAGTGCCGCCCAGACGGATAATAAGTTTATTGAGCACCCTCATAAATCTTGCATAGGGCATTTTTTCAACCCCTACAACCAGTTGTGATTTAAAGTAGTCTTGTATCTTGCGGGTAGAATCAATCTGAAGGGCTGCATTATAACTTTCATAATAAATATCTGTTCCCGGAATTTTCTTGGCAGTTTCACTCAGCGTGTCACTATCGAAAATCCTCATGTAGCATTGGGCGCCCACCACGTATTTTGTTTTTGGGTAACGGGCAAGAAAATTTCTTATGAGGCCTATGTCGGGCACACGTTCAATCTGTTCGAGCCAGATGCTGTTGTTGATGGATGTTTCAGGGCCAACTAAGTAATCGGTTGTGCTATCGGCATATTCTGCGGCAAGCTCCAGTTGAATAATGGTCTGTTCGTATGGATCGGAAATAAATTTCCTGTAAGGGTCAATGTTGGGCTGCAATACCACAATATCCCTCGGATTGGAGACTTCTTTGTACTGTTTATACCTGATAAACGAGATGACGATTGGCGCCAGGAGTACAATAATAAAAAATACAAATATACCGGCTGCCTCACGATTTTTTTTATTTCTGCGGAAGTTACGGTAAGAGGTGTATAAAAGCACATTGCAAAGCAGTATCCAGGTAGAACCGCCAAGAACGCCTGTGCTGTCGTACCATTGGATAAACCTGGTGTGATAATTAAAACCATGCCCGAGTGTAAGCCAGGGCCAGGATATTTCGGCATTAAAATAAAAATGTTCGAATGTTATCCAGAAAATTATAAAGGCAAAATAGCCCATTTTATCGCCTAAACGACGTTTGACGATATGAAACAACCAGAAAACAATGCCTGTGAGCAGCGAATTAACGAGTATTGCGATGAAAACTCCCACTGCGGTTGCGTAATAAATCCACCAGGTGGTAGCCGCATTCCAGATGAAAAAAGCAGTAAAAGCGTACAAAAATGCGTTTACCGATTTTAGTTCCTTCTTTCTGTCATCCAGGTAATCTTCGATGATAAATAACGGGATAAAGGCAGCCATAAGAATGAGCCCATGCCCCCATTCAAACCAGGCGGGGATTAACAAAATGCCGCTCAGGGCCGAAAGTAGAAGGAGATTGCTTTTTTTCATCTTGAAGAAATTTTAAAGAATGGGGCAAATATAGAAATTTAATCATGTTTGAGATAACAAACATTTAAAGAAGTATGGTTGCGGTTATATTCAAATATGATTTTTTTGAAACTGTTATTACAATAAATGTATTTTAATTGTGGTATTTTAGCGATTGAATCCTTATACCATCAAAAAAATTGCTTTGAAAAGTAGATTTTACAGCCCTTCAAGAGCATTAAAACGATATATTAAATACCATGTGATTTTTGAAACATCTGCTGAAGATTTCAAAAACCTCATTCAATGTTCAATACCCTATAGTTCACCGGTACTTGTGTTTACAGTATCAGACAGTGCCCCTACATTTTTGGTAAATGGAAGCGCTGTACCGAAAATAACATGCCATATCGGCGGCCAGACATTCAGTCCTGTATTTGTGAGCCCCGGAAATTACAAAATAATTGTTACCCTTTTTCAGTCAACCGGGGCATGGCAGTTATTCAGAATCCCGCAAAAGGAATACCTCAACAGGTTTATCGCACTCTATGAATTACTTGGTAGTAAAAGAGATTTTGTACTTGACAGAATTTTTGAGGTGCGTGATAATAATTATGCTGTTATACAGGTGATAGAGCGGTTTTTGAGTAATTTTACCGTCAATGCTAAAGTATGCAAAACCTGTATTGATGAGGCGGTGTCGCTGATAAGAAAGAGAAATGGAAATATCAGTGTCGGAGAATTATGTGCAAACCTGGGAGTTAACCAGAGAAGTATGCGAAGGGATTTCAACCATTTCACAGGTATATCACCGAAAGAATATTCAAGGATTTATCGTTTAAACCAATTGCATTTGTATCTTATGTACAGCCAGGGTATTGATATCCAGGACCTGGTTTATCGCTTCGGTTACTTCGACCAGTCGCATCTTATCAATGATTTTAAGAGTTATGCAGGATATTCACCGGCGGCCCTTGGTAATAATATTGTGCTAAGTCATTTTCTGGAAGCCGATAACCGGTTTGAAAAATTTAATCTTCAATACAATTAGGCTGAATGCTCGTTGTCAAAACGATTCATTTCATGAAATTACAAAAACGGTCTGTCCGTTTTTTACAATGCAATATAACTTTTATCAACTAATTTCGAGAATTGGAACTAACCCTGAGTTTAGCCAAAATTTTTTGAAACGAACGAGTCATTACGGATTAAAATGTTATTTTCTGGCAAGAAATCTCACCAACAACTATTCCTGATCCGTAATGACGTTATTGGGCTGTAAGCAGTTGATAATTAAATGTTACTTTATTTTCTGCTTGTTTAAAAAGATGGTAAATTGCTTAAAACTCTTTACCATGAAAAAAGTAATTAAATCATTCATCATTCTTTTAATTACAGCAAAAGGTTATTCCCAGCAGGTTGAAGTTGGGGTATCAGCATTTGCCGGTTTTACAATGGTTGATGTTGAATCGGCCATGGAGAAAGTGCTTACCGACTGGGACCAGTTTTGCTACGGGGGTGTCTTTTATGGATTTTATAATTACAGGGAAAACCTTGCCATTGGGTTCGAAGCTGGGTTCCAGAGGTTGTATTACTGGGAGGAATATTATGATTACGGATGGGGTGGTTATTACCGCTGGGGTGATATTAACACCATCCATTTCGGGCCAGTTGCAGAGCTTGGCAAAAACAACCTGTACCTGCAGGGTGGCCTGAATATAAGGATTTTTACCAACGGCTCGGGAATATCACCTGGTTTGCTGATTGGCGGTGGTTACAAGTTTGCATTATCCGACAGGATTATTTTACCGGTAGGGTTTCGTACCGATGTAATCTTCGGGTCGGCTACACCGGTAGCCTTTAACCTGTCAGTTGGTATCAGGTATAAGATGAATGAATAAAAATCTCACGCGTTAACAGCGGGTTTTATTACTGAAGTTTTTTAACCAGGGCTGTTAGTTTTTTATAATGTTCATCGCTGACAGGTACAAGCGGAAGACGGACATGGTTTTTTACCAGGCCGAAGACCTCCAGCACTGCTTTAATTCCCGAAGGGCTTCCTTCTGCGAACAAAGCCCATATCATATCCAGCAGTTTATAATGAATTTCTGCTGCAGCCTGAATGTCGCATTGTAACGCAAGCCTTACCATATCTGAAAATTCTTTGGGATATGCATTGGCAACTACCGAAATCACCCCGGAACCACCGAGGGCAATAATGGGCAGGGTATTTGCATCATCACCCGAGATCACAAGGAAATTTTTCGGTTTGTTTTTTATAATGTTCATAATCTGGCACAAATCATTCGATGCCTCTTTAATGGCCACGATATTTTTGTTTTCTTTAGCCAGCCTCACAGTAGTATCTGCCGAAATGTTCGATCCTGTCCTTCCGGGGACATTGTAAATGATAACCGGTACCGGGCTTACATCTGCGATGGTTTTAAAATGAAGGTACAGCCCTTTTTGTGAGGGTTTATTATAATAGGGTGCTACCGAAAGAATGGCGTCAACACCATCAAAGTCAGCGCCTTTAATGCCATTGATAACTTCCTGGGTGTTATTGCCCCCCATACCTACCACAACCGGCACACGCCTGCCAACCACATCCACAACATGGTTTACCACAGCTTTTTTCTCGTCTTTTGAAAGGGTTACATTTTCCCCGGTGGTGCCAAGGGCAACCACATACTCAACTCCTTTTGCTATAATGTGTTCAATCAATTTTCCAAGCGATCTGAAATCAATGGTCCCATCTTCTCTGAATGGCGTAACTATTGCTACCCCTGTACCTTTAAATTTTTGTTGTGGCATGATCAATTTCTTTTAATAATGGTAAGATAATGCATAAGCTGGTTAATAAGAAAACTAAGCTGTAGTTCAAGTTCCACTTTCTTGTCTATTTCTTCTTCGAGTTCATTCTTTTTTTTGCCCGATTTCTTATCTTTTGATATTTCCTCCTTGATATCGTGAATTGCCTCTTTTTCTTTTTCAATATCAATCATCAGGTCCATGTAATTGGGCTCGGCAAAGAACTTCCCGACTTTAAACGGAGAGGCCGACAATGCAAGGATGTAATGGATAGGATAATAGGTTTCAAGACACAGGTTGATAAGGATATCAAACGGTTTCTGAATAAACTCTTTTACACTGTCCGATTCGGGGCGGTAATACCAGTTGAGGTTGTTTTTGGTAAAAAAATCAAAACCCTTACGGTACAAATAGTGGTCAATCAGTTTTTTGCTGTGAACGTAACCCAGCGCCGAAACTACTATGTTTTTCTGAATGAGTGTTTTTGTAAAATCCTTAATGATTTCAAAACTTACTGTATTGGTAGCATTGTAAATAATACCAACAGTTTTTGCTTCGTTAATATTGCATACCAAAGGATTTCTTTTAATATTCTTCAGTTTCCTTTGCAGCAGTTTATTCCCGATATAGATTTTGGTATTATCAATAAATTTCATGGTGCAATTTTAAGAAATTTAGCTTGATTAATCCATAGCGTGGGAAAATAATTTTGTTATTCAAGCAGTTTCAGAAAATCATTTTCATCAATAACAGGTATTCCGAGCTCCTGTGCTTTTTGTAATTTTGCAGGCCCCATATTTTCACCGGCCACCACATAATCGGTTTTTGAAGATATTGACCCTGCATTTTTCCCGCCATATTTTTCAATCAGGTCTTTCAGTTCATCGCGCGAGAATTTTGTAAATACCCCCGAAATTACAAATATTTTCCCCTGTAGTTGGTTCCCTGTTTTTTCTTCTTCATTTTCTTTTATACTGAAGCATACCCCGGCATCTTTCAGTTTTTCAACCATTAGTTGGTTCCTGACATCCCTAAAAAACTGTATGATGCTTTCTGCAATTTTTTCGCCTATCTCTTCAACAGCCATCAGTTCATCAATGCCGGCATATTGCAGGTTGTCAATGCTTTTGAAATGCCGGGCAAGCTTTTTGGCAACTGTTTCGCCTACATACCTTATCCCAAGCGCAAATAAAACCCTTTCAAAGGGTACCTCCTTTGATTTAATGATGCTTTTTACAAGGTTTTCTGCAGATTTTTCCGCGAAACGCTCAAGATTGATGAGGTCTTCCTTTTTTATATTGTACAGGTCGGCCTGGTTACCTATAAGCCCGTGATTGTATAATTGTTCTATGGTTGCCTCTGCCAGGCCTATGTCCATGGCCCTGCGGCTGACAAAATGCTCGATCCTTCCTTTTATTTGCGGGGGGCAACCATTCTCGTTCGGGCAGTAATGTTTGGCTTCACCCTCCTTTCTCTTGAGCGGGGTGTTGCATTCCGGACATACAGTAATATATTCAACCGGTTGTGAGAAAAGGCTTCTTTTTGATTTTTCAACCCCAACCACCTTAGGGATTATTTCACCGCCTTTTTCAATATATACATAATCGTCGAGACGGATATCGAGCAACGCAATCTGGTCGGCATTGTGCAACGAGGCCCTTTTAACCGTTGTGCCGGCAAGTTTTACAGGTTCAAGGTTTGCCACCGGTGTGATGGCGCCGGTGCGCCCTACCTGGTAGTCAATTGACAAGAGACGTGTGAGCGCCTGTTCAGCCCTGAATTTGTATGATATGGCCCAACGCGGTGTTTTGGCCGTAAAACCGAGTTTTCTTTGCTGTGCATAGCTGTTCACTTTTATTACCACACCGTCAATGTCGAAGGGTAGTTTTTTTCGGGCGGTATCCCAGTGGTCAATAAATGTATAAACCTCATCTATGGATTTGCACACCTGCATGTATGCGGGAATTTTGAACCCCCATTCCTTTGCTTTCTGGAGGTTGTCGTAATGTGATCCAAAGGGGAGCTTATCGCCCAGCAGAAAATAGAGAAAGCAGTCGAGGGGACGCCTGGCTACCAGTCTCGGGTTTTGTATCTTGAGCGTTCCCGCCGCGGCGTTTCTGGGGTTGGCAAATAGGGGGTCACCGGCTTCCTCGCGTTCGCGGTTCATTTTTTCAAAACCCTCGTGAGGCAGGAAAATTTCACCTCTTATAACAAACTTTTCGGGATAATCTTCTCCTTTCAACTGCAGCGGTATGCTTCTGATGGTTTTAACATTGTCAATTACATTATCTCCTTTTTCACCATCGCCGCGGGTAAGCGCCTGTACAAGCCGTCCGTTTTCATAAGTAAGGCTTATAGAGGCCCCGTCGTATTTAAGTTCGCAAACATATTGCACATCTTCCTGAAGCGATTTAACAACGCGGTTATGAAAGTCAGCAAGTTCCTGCCTTGAATAGGTATTGCCCAGCGAGAGCATTGGGTAAGCGTGAGGTAGTTGCTCGAAATTACGGTTGATATCGCTGCCGACACGCTGGGAAGGGGAGGCAGGGTCATTGAACTCGGGAAACGCGGCTTCGAGCATTATCAGCTCGTTCATCAGGGTATCGTATTCAAAATCGCTTATCGAAGGCTGTGCCAGCACATAGTATTTATAATTATGCCCGTTGATTGTTTCGCGCAACTGGCGGATGCGTAATTCAGCAGTTTTTGGATCCATGCACCGGGAATAAAAATGGTTGAAACCGTTTCAAAAAATACAATATCAAAAATATAAATATTCGGGTTTACAAGCGCTATTTTAATAAAATCATCTGCATTATTAATTTACAAGAATATTTTACAACGTGTCTTTTGGTTTGACTACAAAGGGTGCGCTGCAATAACCTGTCGATTTTAAGTTCACTAATACCTCCGGCATAGTCAACCTGTGCTTTTATAAAAAGATCAATTATAAAAAAATCAAATATAGCAAATTGTAACTACCATTTATTGCACGCTTTGCAAAAGCGGGTGGGGGGGGAGTTTCACCTGCTATTGGATGGCCTATTGACATGATAACGGGTTTACTGTTAAACAAATATAACAAATTAAATCAGGCAGTAAGCCTGAAAAAATAGATTCGGCATAGGCACAGCCTAAGCCGAACGGGAGGGATTTTGATCAAGGTTATTAATGAAATTTTTTCAACATTTCTTTTTAACTTTGTTTAAAATTAGAATTTTCATTTATACGGAATTATAAAACGAATAAATTTATGCCAGTTAATTTTAAAACATGAAAACACAAAATATACTTATAGCACATCCTTCTAATGATAAGGAATTAAATGTTATAAGGGCTTTTTTCGAAGCTCTTAAAATTAAGTTTGAAATAAAAAAGGATTCTCCTTATGACCCGGAGTTTGTGGCGAAGATTGAAAACAGCCGCAAACAGGTTGCCGAAGGCAAAACGGTAAAAATAAGCCTTGACGATATATGGAAATAGAATACACCCTGCAGGCCAGCGAAGATTTGGCTTTCTGGAAAAAGTCCAACAACGTTGCAGTACTGAAGAAAATACGAAAGCTACTTGAATCTATTTCCGAAACGCCTTATGAAGGCATTGGTAAACCAGAACCTTTAAAATATGGCCTTTCTGGCTGCTGGTCTCGCCATATCAACCAGGAACACCGTATTGTTTATGAAGTACTCGCCGATAAGGTTATGATACTTTCTATGAAAGGACATTATTAAATCCAAGTTACATAAATGAGTAGTCTTGATTTTCCCATTCTGGAAAAAGCTTACAGCTCGTGCTTATAATTTGTCCAACTCAATTATTCCTAAATCTCCACAAAAGTATGCCGCACTACAATACTTCCAGTGCTGTGGTTCTGATACAAAACCAGATTAAACCGGATTATTATGTATGTAATCCGGTATCTGTTCAATAATCTCATTGCTCCACAGTTCAATTGGCTAATTGTGTTGTTGCTAATTATGAAATTTATACTTACGGCTCATGCACATAAAAATATAAATTTCCTGATAATTATTAAAATTCTTGACAGTACTTAGCACGAGCTGCAAGCTTGCGCCAGCTTTGGGCGAACGGGTGGACATGACGATTACTGCCTTTCCGTGTCTTTTGGTGGTTATTTCTCGTATATCATAAGGTTTAATTCTTCGATTTTATTAAACCCCTTGTCAGCTGTTATTAAAGGAAAATCCATATAGATTGCTGTTGCTGCAACAATACAGTCAGGTAGTTTTATAGGATAGCTTCTCCTTAAGTTAATGACTTCTTGTTTTATACTGTTATTAATATCAATAATAACACAGTTTTCCAGTATATATTCAATTTGTTGCTCCTGCTGCTTAGTTAAACCAGGATAACCTAATAGTTCCAGTTGGGTGATGAATGAAAGGTAAAGCTGTTTTTGATTTTAAATTTCAGCAAGAGAAGTGTCTCCATCAAGCAGATAAATAGCAATATTGGTATCAATGAAAATTTTATTTCCATTCATCTCTTAACCGCTTTTGGATTTCTAATGCATCATCATTAAACTTAACTGTACCACAAAATTTATAAGCATCAAAACCTCCTCTTTTTGCCGACCTGCTCGCAATTTTTTTGAAGACGAATTGTATTTCGTCTTTTGTTGCACCTCTTTTTATGGTTGTGACCATGTTCATTGTTTTTTCTTTTACAAAGTTAATGATAAATTTATTCTTTAGTTCCCTGTTTAAAGGATGATATTTTTCAAGTTCATTCTGCAAGTCCACCCCTCTCGCGTACGCTGTTATAACCTGTGGGTTGAAAGGTCACCAACGCCTCCGGCAAAGTCAACCTGGCTTTTATAAAAAAATCAAATATAATAAATTGTAACTGCCATTTATCGCACGCATTGCAAAAGCGGGCGAGTGGGGTGAGTGGGGGTTCTGAATTTATGATAATTTTCTTAGTCAGCACGCGTTACGCTAAAGCTAAACGCGCGCGAGTAGGGTTGCCTGTTGACATGATAACGGATTTACTGATAAACAAATATAACAGATTAAATCAGGCAGTAAGCCTGAAAAAATAGATTCGGCATAGGCACAGCCTAAGCCGAACAACTATACAGCCTCAGGCGAACGGGGGGTTATTATGTATGTAATCTAATTTTTGCTGCATGATTTTATTATCAACCAGTTCTATAGGTTTATTATGCTGTTGCCAAAACTGAAAATTTTTGTTATTGCCATTCTTTTTCCCAGCCCTTTCAAACATCCATAACATCCATTCTTTCCTACTTTCCTGTGAATTTTCAGCTATTGCTTTCTTTAATTGCCCCGCTGTAAAGCTTTTCATGTCCCTGACAATATCTTCCAATTTGTTTGTATTGCTACTGATTATCATATGGACATGGCTGGTCATAATAACCCAGGCATGAATGTTCAGCCCTTTGTTTTGCTGGCAATATTGCCAACTGTCAATAAGCACATTTTTATATTCGACCCGGATGAACACGTCTATCCAGTAAACACTGGCAAAGCTTATAAAGTATAGGCCTTCTGGATTACGAAACTTATATTTTCGGCTCATGCCTGAAAGATACAGAAAACCCGCATCATTTGCAAAGCACTAATAGATAGGGCACAAGCGGACGCTTGCGCCAGTTCAACGAGTATGCCTTGCGCCAGAAAGGGGGCAAAGATAAAGCTTTCTACTTTGTTGAAAATTGTGTGGTTTTTTTCATTTTTCAGTAAAATTCGTATGTCTTAAAATATAATTTTC
>JAFGPL010000150.1 GCA_016936215.1 Bacteroidales bacterium | reverse complement strand
TCTGTTATCCGTCCTGTAATGAGTTGTCCCCCCTCAAGGTTTATCCGGTTTGAATTATGGTATTCGGTAACAATATCGTTAAAAACACGGTTTCGGGGATGCACCTGCTGTCGTGGAAAAGAGAGCTGAAAGAGAACCAAGCTGTCAATCTTTTTATAAAGGGCATTGGATGAAAGCATTTCCGGTACACCGATTTTATAATAGCTTGTTCCGTCAGGTTGCACCAATAAAGAGTCAACTTCGAAAAAATGCTGAAAATCTCCAATAAACACAGCCCGGTAATATCCTGGTTCGAGGTCATGCATAAGCGTTTGATGAATATTGTTAACCCTTACAAACTGGGGCTTGTCGGCCTTGAGCAGAAGAAAATACCTTAGGTTATGCCTGACAATATTGGAATTTTCAATGTGAATGCCCAGTTTGCCCTTACCTGAAGTGGTTATCAGGGGATTTCTGAAAGTAGTTTCATTAAGCCTTTTATTAAACAAATAACTGTGCCACATTTGTTCAATAGCACTAAGTGTTAACTGGGATTCGGCAGGAGATTTTTCAGTATAATCGCTCAGATATGCAAAACCAAATCTTTTATCACGGCATCGCATTTTTATCAAACCTTGACTAATCTCATAAGTATATCCCGGTTCAAACCTGAATGGCTGCCGGAAATCCTGAATTTTTCCGTAGGTAACCATGGTAGGTTTTACCGGCCCGGCAATGATGTTGTGATTCCAGCGGTTTTCATGCTCTTTTACTACCTGGTAATTCCCATTTTGTTCGATATACTCCACCTTTTCATCGGTTGAGGTTGTATTGATGTAAAGGGTATATCTCTCAAGCAGGTCTTTTTCGTAGCCTGTAAACTTATAAGGTTTGCTGATCTTCTTCACCTCAGAATTTTTTTTGGAGATATCCAAAGAAAGAACAGTTTTAACGTTTGGAGCAATGTAAACACTGTCGAGAATAAGCTCTGAATCGTACATCCTCAGCCTGAGGTGGTGGAAGCCCGGGCGGAATACGTTAAATGAGTATGGGCAAGTGGTATTTGCATGTCCGAAATACACGGGAATATTATCGAGGTAAATTACCCTTACAGGAAGATAAGACCCATTTCTGAAAACAAAAGGGGCAAATTGAGTATTTCCGTCTTTTATCGGTAAAATAGAATGGTAAAGACCATCTTCGGGATATAAAAAATGGTAATATTCAATGGTATCCAGCCCCAGTTGGTCCCTCCAGAAACTATAATCAAGTGTTGATGACAAATCTTTTCTGTTCAGATTCTTTATCCTGAAATTGTTTACAATTGCCCGCCCTTTGTGCCTTTTTCCAAGATACGGCACTGCAGGGATTTTGTCATCGAATTTTGCTGTATTTGCATAAGCAGTGATATCAATATTTTCAGCAGGTTTCCCGTTCTGATCAGTTACCAGTATCTTCATGTTTGTCTGTTGTCCGGGGTAAACCACTTTGGGATGGATAATCTGTACATTCAGGTTTTTGTCGTTAAACGGTATGGTAAATTCTTCGTTTTTAGGCTCACCGGCCCAGATATATTGCAAAGACAAGAAATAGTTTTTCGCGGTTTTGGTTTTATCTTTGAAGTCCAGCACTTTTCCGTTACCCCTTTTCAACTCCATGTTTTTGCAATAAATGTTATAGGTAAGGTCCAGGTTACGGGGATTTTCAATATGAATAAACACCGAGTCGGCTGTTCTCCTCGTGAAGCACTGTACCAACGACTGTTCATCTGACAGGTTTATTGTCTTTAGAATGTTTCGCGCATGCACAACGTATCTGGTCAGCAACGGATTAACAGGCATTGCCGCGGGTAATTGCAGTACATAATCTCTTATCTTTCTGTTGCCTGAATTATACTCTTCGATATGGGCTCTGATGTTAGCCAATGGATTTCCGTTTCTTAAGTATGTTAAATTCAGGGTATCACGGCTGAGTGAATGAATGATGAACTCCTTTTCAAAATGATAATCAAGTTGCAGCTTTTCTGTCCTGGTCTCGTTTTCGCTGTTCAGGAAAAGAACCTCTACTTCATAACCGAATGATATTTCAGGAAAGACCGAATCGGGAATCTGAATTTTTGTTTCACCGACAGGATCAGGCTTTAATTGGTGTTTCCATAGAATATCGGGTACAAAAATATGGCTGGCTTCTTCATACCTGACCTCTTTTGGACGAACAACAATCTCTGCTCTGGCGTCGGGTATATTTAGTTCATTTTCGTCCATGACTTCAAGGAATAAGTTTTTTGGTTCATAAGGATAATGACTCATTTTCTCGCTCCGAATAACACCCTTCATACTTTTTAGTTTATACTCTTCGTACCTGAAACTTCCTGAAGCAATTATCCTGTCCCTCCTGTTTTTAAGATGCAATGAATATTCTTTATCGAGTATCATTTTCAACGAATCATGCAGCACAATTTCGGTTTCATAAAAACCTTCGCGGTAAGGTTTTGTATGGCCAATATTTTTATGGTAATTTGGATAAGTCCTGTCAATAGATAGCTCAAGTTCTTTTCCGTAAGGATTTTTCTTATGATCAAGAATATAAAACTTTGCCTTTAATGTATCTCCGGGTTTATATATGGGTTTACTAAATGCAGAAAATCCGTCTGTGCTTTTCTTTCGTTGATTACAATAATCATCAGAAAAAATACAAACAATTGACGAGATAAATCCTCTGGGTTCTCCCCAGCTTATTGTCTGGTATATATCCCTGAAAGGCTTTGTAACCAAGTATATAATACCCGTAGTCCTGCCCCTGGCTGCAAGGTTATAAATATCCCGGGGAACATTCATTACCATCTGCACCGGTATGTATGCATACCTCAAAGGGACAGAATGTGCAATCTTTTTTGAAATCCTGAGAGCGGCAGGATTATACTTTTCTCTTTCAAGGTAATACAAGCCATCAAAACCGTTGTGAGTAACCGTAAGTAGCCCTTTACAGTTTCCCTTTGAAATACGAAACAACCCGGATTTTTTATCAAACGGAATCCTTCGCAGACCCATCCGGCATTCAGCATCCCTTATTTTTTTGCCGGTGGTATCATAAACACTAATCAGCAGGTCTGAATTGTTTTTAAGTACTTTAACTTCAAAAGGGATTACCGGTTCAAGTTCATAATACATCCTGTTTGCTTGTGCCCTTAATCTCAGATAATATCCTGCTTCAAGTCGCGGAGGGATGTTTCTGCCATCAGGTATTGATGCCACAAAATTATGGTATAAGGTACTGTCAATTTTTTTTGTTCCTTTCTGGTATATTTTCCTGGCTTCCTGCGGGGTTAATTTGTATACAAAAGTGTTGGCACCGGATTTCCGGCTGTTGGCAAGGTTTTGTGACCGGCAGGGTATTTGTGCTGCCAGGATTATTATAAAAAGAAGTATGTTTTTCATGGCAAATGTTTTTTTGAATAATGGATTACCATTCGTTGTTAAAAAGATGTACCTTCCCCTTTTTCAATCAGTGGATTGAAATCATAATATTTTAAAAATCTGTTATTAACGTTCTTCCGGTTATTCTATATAGTACGTAACAGGTTCCAGTCTGTGCAAGCCACCATCAGGCCCCCGTACATATACATCCCTGATCATGAAACGCTCACCCGGGTTAAGACTGTTAAGAAGGCTCTTTTGTGAAGGTGTAATTCGGTGGCTATAAGATATAACCCCCCTTCCAGGACTTTTTTCGTCTGAAACTGTAAATTCGGTTATAGTAGATATTTGTTTGCCAACGTCAACCGGATATTGCAATATGATCTCGTCTAGTTTTTCAATATCCCTTTTATAAACAGTGGTACCGAATATTCCATCAATCGCTGCCATGGGTAACGGAATATCTGTTACCTGAAAACTTATTGAATCCATCTCGTTAACCTTCCCGGTTTTATCACGGGCGATTACCTTTATTGTTACAATTCCTTTATGGGTAACACGTGCAATATATCTTCCATTGTTCCCCTCAATGGTACCCCGGCTAATAGAAACCTCGAGCGATCCTCCGGGGATATCCGTAGCGGCTATATTAAGTTCATTATCAATTCCTATATAAAGTTTCTCCATTTCGCCATTATAATTTGCGGTCAGTTGGCTTTTTGCGGTTATGGTATCGCTAAGCATCATAGACATAACAGCAGCAGCGCATCCGCTTTTGCCCTCCCGGAAAGACATCAGTACCTGGTAGTTCCCGTTTTTTTCGCATAAATAGTCGAACATCTTTTTGTCAATTTTTTTCCCGGTATCGTAGGTACTACCAATTAACCTCGAGCGGTCGTAGAGTTGAAGAATAGCTTCACCCTCAAATTCAGCGGCATTGGCTACATTGAACCTGTAATGAATACCTTTGTTCAGGTAAACCTGGAACCTGCCGACCGGGGAAGGCCTGTTCATAGTGCCTTCTTCAAGCTTAACTTTAAAATCGCGGATGTACAATGCATCTGTGCCGCTTTGCGAAGCTGCCTTTTCCACGAGCCGGGAATCGCACTGTGCAGATACAGTTATTCCGGCAACCAGTGAAAATATTATTAAGAGACATTTTTTCATCTTCCTGTCCTTTCATTTCTTTTGTTTTTTCTAACCTGAACTTCAGCCGAAACCATGATTCCAAAAGGCTGTCTCTTTAACTGAAACCAGGTATGCGAGAGCGAATAGTGCCATGTATTGTTTTTGTCTTTCCTGTTACGGGAATACCCAAGCCGCTGACCATAGATTATTGAAACCGGGGCATCATCTTCAATTACCTGGTTGCCACCTGTGAGATCAATAAAGCCATCGTCACCGGTATAAAAATCATAATTGTTGGGAAATACTCCTTCCATGGCAATAAAAAAACCGTTTTCAGGAACACAAATATCAAATTTCCTGATATCCACGCCGTACCAGCCTCTTTTAATATCAGGTTTCACCACAATAATCTCATTGATCATGTCATTTCCGGGTTCCCCTGTTATGGTATCAACAGCGTACAATCTGACCCTGAACGGGGCATCTGTATTACCGCTTGCGGAGAGATAATAATTTACTGTAAGCAACTTACCGTCAATGCCTTTGTCGTTTTCCACAAGCAGTGCTGCCTGCTGGCCATTTGTGTCCATGTAAAGCGATCCCGCAGGTATATTCCTGCTGTTGCCAACTGTAACTTTCTTAAAATCTTTTGATGATATCTTTACCGGTTTTATTTCATATACCGCGGTCTGTAAAACAATCAATTTTCCCGGATGGCTAATAAAACTCCTTACCGGGATTATATATGGCTCATAGCCCATCATGGAAAAAGCAAGCGTGTCATCCGAGAATTCGTCTGTAAGTTCAAATTCAAATCTCCCCTGCACATCGGCAATTGTCCCGACAGCCCTGCCTGAAACCGAAACCGCGGCATAAGAAACCGGGGTAATGCTATCCTGTTCGAATACAATTCCCGAAAGAAGATATTTCTTCGGCTTGTAAGCTTCGGCCTTTAGTAAAACCTGGTTACCCAGAATCGTTGGTTTAAGGTCTGTATGCTCATGCATTATCTCAAGCAGTTCCGGCACTGTAAGGTTGTTAAAAGTAAAATTTACCAGCTTTTTCTCATCAACCGAAAGTGAGGTATATGCAAACTTAACACCTGTGAGTGTGCTTATATAATCAAGTGTTTCACGAACAGTAATGCCCCTGCAGCTACCGCTGAAAGCAGCTTCGGTATTGGCATTCTGCGCCCATAAATTGTATGTAAACAAAGTCAGCATGATGGATATTTTGATATTAACGCCCACTGAAATATGGAACTGTTTTTTTTTATTGACTTTCTGCCGGTATGATCACATAACCATTACCGGTATTTCTAATCTGAATACCTATGATTTCCATAGCTTCAATCATCTTATCAACAGTCATGTTGTTGATTTCGATATTTATTTTAACGGAATCCAAACCTGAGTTTTCAAAATAAAAAAGAGTATGATAAAATTTTGAAAGGTCTTTTGCAACTTTGGTTAAAGGGGTATTGTTGAACCTGAGAATACCGGTTTTCCAGGCCATGTAATTCATGTCTTCGCTTTTTGCTTCGGTAATGGCATTTACCGGTTTATTCAATATGGCTGTTTCCCCGGCTTCGAGCGTTACTTTTGCAATTTGTTCATTTTTTCGGGATGAGAAGGCTACTTTTCCTTCAGCAACCGAGAGTACTACCTCTTCTTCTTCGGGCCTTGCCCTGAGGTTGAAAGATGTACCCAGCACCTGTGTGACAGAATTCTGCGCAATGATAATAAAGGGCCTTTCCATATTACGGGCAACTTCGAAAAACGCTTCGCCTTCAAGCTGAATATCACGGGTTTTTTTACCGAATTTTTCGGGAAACTTTATGATACTGTTACTGTTGAGGGTAATTTTACTTCCATCAGAAAGGAATAATTCCCTGGGCTCTTTACCATTATTTGTTTCGGCAACCCATGTTGCTTTATCTGCTGTATTATGAAAACCATACCATACCGCTAATGAAAGCATCAGCAGGGCAGCAATACGCAGACTGTAATACAGGACACCCCTGGTTTTTGGCAGGATTGATTGTTCTTTATCTGCCAGTTCAATTCTGGCGTTTACATTATTCAATGCTATGGTGGAATCTGGATTAAAATCAGAATGCACTTCATTTGAGTGTCTCCAAATAGCCTCGAATTCTTTAAAAACCTGTTCGTTGTCCGGGCTCTCTTTTCTCCATTTTTCAACAAGGGTTATCTCATCTTCAGGGCTTTCCCCTGTAAAGTACCTTGCTAAGAGTTCGTATGGAATTTTTTCATTCATTGCATTTTTTATCGTATGACAGTAACTGATATTAGTTCCCCTATATTTTTTAAATAATTTTTTAACTTCTTCAAGAAAAATCCAGATTTCTCACTCCAGAAGTTCTTCAAGAACCGGTTTAAGCAATTCACGCAGTTTTTTGAAAGCGATTCCCATCTGGTTATCAACTGTTTTTGGCGAAATATTTAAATACACTGCTATCTCATCATAAGTAAGTCCATCATTTTTGCACAATTGAAAGATTTCACGGCATTTTTCAGGTAGTTCAGTCATGGCATTGATAAGGGCATTTTTAAAATCGTCTTGTTTTATTACCGGTGATTTTTCAAGTTCCCGCACTTCTTTTTCGGTATATTCCGACTCGTATTTTTTTCTTATTGAGATTTTTTTTAGTTCATTGAAGGCGTGGTTTTTCACAGCCGTGAAAAGATAAGAAACAACAGAAGTTTCAATCTCCAATGATGCACGCTGGCACCAGATTTTCACAAATACCTCCTGCACCGTCTCTTCAGCCATGTCTTTTGATTTGGTATATGACAAGACAAATCGGCAAAGCCGCACATAATATTTATGAAAAAGCGAATCAAAAGCAGGTTTGTTGCCTTGTTTTACGAGGTTGAATAATATTTTATCTTCGTCGGCTGCCACAACAACAAATTTATTAAAACCATTGTTACTGGCATAAAGACAAAAGAAAAGTTATTAACCCCTAAACAGCCTCTTTTTATTTTATAAAAAACAGGGTTACGCCACCCACACTGATCATGGTACCAATAATTTCAATAAAAGTAACCTTTTGCCTGAAAAGAAGATAGGCCGGGGGAATGATTAAAACAGGTACAAGCGACATAATGGTAGAGGCAATACCGGTTTGTGTGAATTTAACGGCAATTAATGAGAAAGACACCCCCAGAAAAGGGCCGAAAAATGAACCTATGGTTATTCCGGTCATTGCATGACGGTTATTTACGGCATTCCCCACCTTTTTCCATCTTTTCAGAAGGGTAACCAACAGGACAAATCCGGCTATTCCGGCAATAATCCTGATTTGCGTGGAGGCAAATGCATCGTAACTCCCCATTCCGAATTTACTAAGGACCAGTCCGCCGGCTTGTCCCAGGGCACCGCCGAAAGCAAACAATACCCCTTTGGGGGCAAGTTTCAGCGATATTTTATCGTTTTCGCCCCTACTGAAAATAGCCAGGGCAATCCCTGAAAAAGTAAGGAACATCCCCAGGAAATTGAACAGTGTAAGCCTTTCACCGAGGACTATCCAACCAAGCAGGGCAGTTATGGGGGGCACCAGGGTCATAATCAGCATCGAAAACCGGGAACCAATGATTGTATAGGCTTTAAACAGAAACAAATCTCCAAAAACAAAACCCACCAATCCCGATATTATCAACCATGTCCAGTTATCTGCGGTAGCGTCTACAGGCAATAATAATCCTCTTCTTATCCAGGCATAAAGTGTAAGAAATGCAAATCCTATAAAAAGCCTAATGATGTTCACAGACAATGAACCTACCTTCATACTGGCCGATTCAAAGGCCAATGCGGTAATGGTCCAGAAAATTGCTGTGGCAAGGGCGGCATATTCTCCGGTGTAATTTTGAAACATAATACTAACTGTATATTTATCTGAACAATCCCCGTTTTCTGCGCACCGTATTGCTCACCGGCCTGAAAACATCTTTGTTCACAAAACGGATATCTTCGATGGTATAAAAAGCATTGGGATTGAACACTTTCATATATTCGACAAAATCTTTCAGGTCGCTGCGCCTGATCACCGAGTATATTACACCAACTTCGCCATGGCTCCCATGGGCATCAATATAGGTGATACCATATCCCTTCTCCCTCAGCGATTTTATTAAGTTTGTAGGATCCCTTCCTGTAATGATCCTGATTAGTTCCACCCCCAGGGCAATCTTCTCTTCGACAATTATCCCCACAAAATTCCCTGCAGCAAACCCTGCCCCATAGGCCAGGTAACACAGCCAGTTATCGAGGTTTTCGAAGATACGCGTAATGGCAAGCAGCCAGATAATGACTTCCACAAACCCCAACAACGGGGGAAGGTATTTTTTGCCTTTTGCCATGAAAATAATCCGAAGGGTATCAAGTGTTACATCGGTTATCCTGGCAAAAAAAATCAGCAGGGGCAGTACCAGGTAAGAATAAATATCAGAATGTATAAAATCCATTGTTTTTCAATAATATATTCTGCAAAAATAGAAATAAAAAATATCTCCGATTAGTGATTATTATCACCAAATACAGACTATATTTCCCTGAGTTTCCATTTTCCCCTTTTAAATATCAAAAAAGCAAATAATCCGAGCAATGATTCGGCTATGACAACTGATAAAAACACCCCCTTTGCCCCCATATTTAAATACAATGCAAGCAGGTATGCAAGAGGGATTTCAATCAACCAGAAACAGATAAAATTGATTATGGTGGGAGTAAAGGTATCCCCGGCACCATTAAATGATTGTGACATAACCATGCCAAGACCGTAAAACAGGTATCCGAAACTTAGTATTTTAAGGCATTCTATACCGATTTCAATGATTAAAGGGTCTGAAGTGAATAACGGGACAAAGTACCCGCTTCCTGCATAAAAAACGATTCCGACTACCGACAAAAATGCCATGTTCACGTATGAAATCATCCATGCAGATCGTTCAGCCCTTTCGGGATGTTTTGCCCCGAGGTTTTGTCCGACAAGTGTAGATGCTGCATTGCTCAATCCCCACGCAGGCAGAAGAGAAAAGATCAGCAACCTTATGGCAATGGTATAGCCGGCAACAACATGATCGCCAAACTCAGTCATGATACGGTAAAGAAATACCCAACTGGTGGTGGATATTAAAAATTGTCCGATGCCACCGGCAGACAGACCAAGAAGTTTTAAAATTATTTTTAAATCTAATATAACAGACTTCAAGTTTATATAAATTCTTCTATGCTTACGTGTAAGCATGAATATCTGCATAATCACACCGATGCTCCTTCCAATACATGTAGCGACGGCAGCCCCGGTTAACCCCATCTCGGGGAAAGGCCCCCAGCCGAAAATAAGGCAGGGGTCAAGAACAATATTGATGAGGTTGGCAACAATCATCACGATCATAGGAACCATTGCATCTCCGGCACTCCTGAAAATGGCATTGTTTATAAACAGAAGCATAATAATGGCATTGCTGCCTATAAGAATTGCCGAGTATTTATTTCCATCGTTGATAACACCGTCACTCGACCCCATGAGGTTTAATATTTGCTTTGAATAAAAAGTTCCGGCAATAAAAAACGGGATGGATAAAACAATTCCGAGAATGATAGCCTGAACGGCAGTATTGGCTGCATCTTTTTCATGTTTTTCACCAATTCTTCTGGATACAAGTCCGGTTGTAGCCATGGCCAGCCCCATACCAATCGAATAGATAATGGTCATCAATGATTCTGTAATACCAACTGTGGCTGTAGCTTCAGCGCCAAGCTGCGAAACAAAATAAATATCTGCAAGGGCAAACAAAGATTCCATGATCATCTCTATTACCATTGGTATTGCCAATAGAACAATTGCCCTTCGAAGTTTCATGCTGGTATAATCCTGCTCAATACCTTTTAAAGATTCAATGATATCGCGAAAAAAATTAGACATTTTACAAAAAATTAAATGGATAAAAAATTGATAAAGAAAAGATAGAATTGCCTTTTAACCTCTCACGAGCGGAATTAAAGAATTTCCTCTAAAAGCAATTCAGAATTGGAAGGCGACCGATATCATTTTCATGTAAATATCCTCCGGTATTTTTGAGCAGACAATATTATGAAAAAGCTTTAAAAATTAAAAGAATTTTAAATAAGATTTGTATTCACAAATAGAGGATTATTGGTATGTTTAAAAAATTTAGTTGCAATTCAATTTTTAAATTTTTAATTAAATTCTGTTATTTAATTATTTAAATAATTTTATCTATACTTTTTGTTTATATGAAATCTGAAATAAGCAAGATTGAATCAGTACCAGAATTGAAATTATTAATGTATTTATTTATATAATATATTTCAATATGCTTTATTCATGATTCTTTTAAGAATTTAATATTGTATAATTGTTAATTATTGTATTCCTTTTTTGGCATTATGATATTCACTTTATCTGAAATAATACTTATCTGGTTTTGTAAATAAGTTCATATTTAATAATCTGTCAAAAAGCGATTTTTTGCATCTTTGTTTATAGTATTACATACAGATTAGAATTGTAACATTAAAACGGAAAAGTGGAAACAGGGTTAGTCATAAAAACAACAGGAAGCCTGCATACTGTTAAAAAGAATTCTGTTAAGGTCAACTGTAAAATCAAAGGCAATTATCGCATAAAGGGTATTAAAACCACCAATCCTGTTACCGTTGGCGATATAGTGGACTTTTACCAGGAAAATGAGGGTGAAACAGGCTGGATAACCCGTATTCATGAAAGAAAGAATTATATTATCAGAAGATCAATAAATCTTTCGAAAGAAGCACACCTGATTGCTGCAAATATCGACCAGGCATTTCTTATTATCTCGCTAACGATGCCCGAAACACCCCTTGAATTTATAGACAGGTTTTTAATTACAGCTGAAGCATATCATATTGTCTCTACATTGATATTTAATAAAATAGATCTATATGATAAAGTAAAACTTGAATATCTGAACCACCTGAAAAGTATTTATACTGCCATTGGTTATGAATGTATTGAAACTTCAGCGGTTACCGGTGAAAATATTGACAAGCTGAAACAAACCATGCAAAACAAAATTACACTGGTTGCCGGTAATTCAGGGGTAGGTAAATCAACGCTCATTAACTGTATTGACCCGAAACTCAACCTGAAAGTAGATGGAATTTCAGAATATCATAAAACCGGCAAGCATACAACAACTTTTTCAGAAATGTTTGAGCTTGAATATGGAGGATACATCATTGACACCCCCGGGATAAAAGGTTTTGGCATTATAGATTTTGAAAAGCAGGAGATCGGGCTCTTTTTCCCCGAAATATTCAAAATGTCGGAAAAATGCCAGTTCTATAACTGCACCCACACCCATGAACCAAACTGTGCCGTAAGAAAGGCTGTTGAAGAAGGCAAAATTGCAGCCTCACGTTATCGCAGTTATACCAATATTTTATTTGACAATAACAATAAATACAGGAAATAATTATCTGTTCACTTTATTGTAATTGCCCGAAACATTTCTTGATTGAATTTCAAACAGAAAAACATGGTTGAATATTGTATACAATTGTTGAAATAAAATGTGGTAATGTATTTTTTTTCATATTAAATATTAATATTTTAGGCCCCGATTAGTCTCAATTTCAATATATATCAAAGCAGACATGAAACGATACCTCGTCTATATAAGTCTTATTATTACCCTGGTAATAGCCTTCAACGTATACCTTTTTTTTGTTATATACAACCACCAGGTGAATTATCAGAAGAATATCCTGCTGGAACAGGCCAAAAACTCCGCCATTGAGGTGGAATCAACCATCAATGAATTTAACAACAACATCAACAAAATTCTTTTTACCGATGATTTTGCTAACCTATTCAACGATAACGAAATCAAACAAAGCACTTTGAGAAAACTTGAGGTATTCTATTCCGCTTATGAAAATATGATTAAGAATATCCTCATCTACGATCAGAACAAAAATGGCCTGAACCTTTCCATGAACGATAAAAATGAATTTATTACCGATGATTATCTTGCCCAAAGACAACCGAAGCTTGAACCGAAAGAAACCATGTCTGTTAAAGATGGGACTTACCTTTATTACCTTCCGGTTTTTGCTGACAACAAAGTGGTTGCCAATGTTGTAATAACCATGGATTTCGAAAGGTACCTGTTTTCTGTTCTGAATAATTATCTTCTTGATGAGGTTCTCTGGCAATGGATCATCAACGAGAAGGGCATTCTTCTGTCGGCCAATATTAAGGCTGATGTCGAAGGTGAAATACCGGAAGTAATTACACGGGGACTTTTGAATAGTGAAAAAGTATTTGTCGCCCACTACATGAAAATTAACGGCGGCAGAGAAAAACTATTATCGGCCTGTTATCCGGTTTCGATGTTGAACCAGGATTTTGGTATTGTATTCTCTTTAAATAATAGTGTTATTTACAAAGAAATAATTCGATTTATCCTCATTGGCGGCATTATAAGCATGGTAGTTTTATTCGCATCTATGTTCCTTCTGTTAAGGGTTATTTTTAAAAAATACCATGCCGGGAATTTGGTAAACAAAGACCTTGAGCAATTAAAATCGGTAATTGACAACTTGCCCATTGGGGTAATAATTCTTGACAGCCAGCGTAAAATCAAAGCCATAAACAAGACAGCCAAAAACCTTCTGTTCATAAAAGCTGATGAAGACCTTACAGGCAAAAATATCTCTGACAGGTTTTTACTCGCAAAGAGCTATACCCAGGATGATGAATCCGATACAGCCTACGATTCAAACCAGTTTATTCTCTATCAACGCGAAGGGAACGAAGTTGTTGTTTATAAAAAAGAAACTGCTTTTATCCATAAAGGTGAAGATATATTCCTTGAAGCTTTTATTGATGTTACAGCCATTGAGAAATCAAGAAAATACGAAGCGGCTGCCAATACTGCAAAATCGGAGTTCCTGGCCAAAATGAGCCATGAGATCCGTACCCCGATGAACGGTATAATCGGCATGACCGAAGCGTTAAACCAGGAAAACCTTACCACCGAGCAGAAGGAATATATCCAGATTCTGAAAAAATCTGCCGATCTGCTTCTGAACATTATTGATGATATCCTCGACTTTTCAAAAATCGAAGCAGGCAAAATGCAACTGGAAGAAATACCTTACAAGCTAAGAGAAGAGGTTAAAATCAGTCTTGACCTGTTCCGCCCGATTATTGAAGATAAAGAGGTAGAGCTGACTGTGGATATTGACCCGGAAGTTCCTGACAATGTTATTGGTGACCCCTTCAGGCTTAGACAGGTATTGTCAAACCTTGTTAGCAATGCCGTTAAATTTACCCACGAAGGCAAAATAGCTGTTTCAGTGCATCTTGAGGAGGAGTACAACGGCAACATAACCCTGCGTTTTACCATCGAAGATACCGGTGTAGGCATTCCTAAACAAAAACTCGAAAGTATCTTTAATTCATTTGCACAGGCCGAAGAATCTACATCGCGCAAATACGGTGGATCAGGACTTGGCACCACCATTTCAAAACAACTTGTCACCCTGATGAATGGTGAAATATGGGTTGAAAGTCCCTCTTCGATTTCTACAAATCATGCTTATCCGGGCACGAAATTCAGCTTTACCATTGAAGTTTTTTCCAACGAAAAATTAGATAAAGATTTCGATTTTAGTGAAATAACCGATTTAAGTAAAGTAAATGTACTTATAATTTCACAAAATGGTGCTGATAAAAAAAGACTTATCAAATTACTAGATCATCATGGTATTTCACATAGTGTATATAAATTTCAAAATGATAAGAAGGATAATTTAAATGATTTGTTGAAACGAAATGAACAGGATTACCATGTATTAGTCCTTCTTGATGAACCAAATTTCAATAGTATTGAAATAGCCAGAAGCCTGATGGAAAGTAAGATCATAAATAATTTCCTGGTTTTCATGGTAAGTTCCAGTCATAAACCTGATAATTATATACAAAGCAAACGTTCGGGCATTGATTATTACATGACGCAGCCGTTTGAACAGGACGAATTCCTTGATTATCTGCTTGAAAACTATCCGAATATTATAAAAATTGTTGACGAAGACCAGCGTGTTTTAAGAGAAGACCTTTCAATTCTGGTAGCCGAAGACAATACCATTAACCAGAAGGTTGCCGAAACAATTTTCGGTTTCCTCGGCTACAAAATTGACATTGCTGTTGACGGTAATGAGGCAGTATCTATGGTAAAGGAAAAAAACTACGACATTGTTTTTATGGATTTACTTATGCCAGATAAAGACGGTATACAGGCAACTATTGATATCAGGGGGCTTGGCAGGCAGATACCCATTGTTGCAATGACAGCATCTGCAAGCAAAAAAGGCCGGAATAAAGCCATTACCTCCGGAATGAATGACTATATTGTTAAGCCTGTTAAATCTGAAACCATTAAAAAAATTCTTATTAAATGGTTTTCTTAAAGCCCAGTTAATAAACTGATTATTTAATCAGTTTATCATTACTATTTGATTATATTAATTTTATAATCTTCTCATATTAATCTCCCATTAATAATCCCATGAAACGCTATTGACTAAGGAACTTTTATATCGTAAATTTGTTAGCGAAACAGAAATCCAATAAATCATGAACTATGAGAGAGGATTGTAAACATATTGAAAGTCTTGGTATCCTGACAAAAGAAGTTAAATTCAACACTGTTAAAGACAACATTGTTCCCAACACGTTGGTGCTTGAAACCCTGATGCCCTATCCGGGATATTATGGTGAATACCTTCCAACCGATACCAAGCCGGAAGACATATTTCTGATTAATGATAAAAGATATCCAAGCGACAGTATTTTCAGAACGATTAAAAGGGTTAAAAAATTTTTGAGTGCCTCTCTGGATGCAGCACCTTGTAAAATTATTATTTACAATGATCAATACTATGGCATCAGGTTAAAAAAAATAGGAAGTTATGAAATAATTAAGGAACTGCAGCAGTGGTTTATAGATGAAAACATAAAAATGATGAAATTTAAAAACATAAATGCTGATGGATTAGTGAACATCAAAAAACTCTTTTTGCTTGAACGAATTAACCATGGGATTTTTCAGGACATGGATGAACCTCTGATATACTACCTTGAAATACCTTCAGAACTTAGCTGGTCCTTATTCAGGAAAATCACCTTTTCAATAAAAAACAACATAGATAACAATAATTTTGATGCTGCTAGAGCATTTATATATTTAGACGGAATTACAGATTTCGTAAGAGTGTATCTAATGCATGCAGATATTGAACGACTTCATGAAATACGTAATTGTTATCATAATGAGATTAAAAAATACATTTAATTAAAGTCTTTATTTAAGAATATCAATGTGCATCAAGCCAGTTATTGCCAATACCAATATCAACAACCAGCGGTACTGACAGTTCAACAGCTTTTTCCATCTCATTTTTAACAATTTCTTTAATTGTTTCAAGTTCAGGCTTGTAAACATCGAATATTAATTCATCATGAACCTGAAGAATCATTCTAGACCTGAAATTATTCTTAATCCTGCAATGAATATTTACCATTGCCTGTTTAATGATGTCGGCTGCCGAACCCTGGATCGGGGCATTGATCGCATTTCTTTCGGCATTTCCCCTAATGAGTGCATTGGGTGAATTGATTTCTTTCAGATACCTTCTCCGGCCCATGATTGTTTCCACATATCCTTTTTCCTTGGCCAAATGTATTGCCTTGTCCATGTAGTTTTTAACGTCTCCATATGCAGCAAAATAACCATCAATAAGTTCTTTTGCCTCAGATCTTGAAATATTGAGCCTTTGGGATAACCCAAAAGCTGATATCCCGTAAATAATTCCGAAATTTGCAGTCTTGGCTTTCCCCCGCATTTCACGTGTTACCTGTTCTATGGCTACATTGTATATACGCGCTGCGGTTGCAGCATGAATATCTTCATCGTTTTTAAATGCTTCAATCATATTCCTGTCGCCGCTCATATGGGCCATCAGCCTGAGCTCTATTTGGGAATAGTCTGCGGACAAAAGGATATGGTCGTTGTCACTGGCAATAAAAGATTTCCTGATTTCCCTTCCCCGTTCTTCCCTTATCGGGATGTTCTGCAGATTGGGATTCTTTGAACTTAACCTGCCGGTCGCAACCCAGGCTTGTTCAAAGGAAGTATGCACTTTGCCTGTATGCTGGTTTACCAATTTTGGCAAAACTTCAACATATGTATTAAGTAATTTAACTAATGTTCTATATTCTAATACCTTATCAATAATAGAATGTTTACCTTTTAATTGGGTAAGTGTTTCTTCACTGGTAGAATATTGCTTTGTTTTTGTCCTTTTGGCGTCTGATGCGATTTTCAATCTGTCGAAAAGTATCTCTCCCAACTGTTTGGGTGAAGCAATATTAAAGGTTACTCCTGCCAGCTTATGTATTTCTGTTTCAAGATTTGTTATCTCATTTTTAAGCACATATGCATAGTTATTTAAATCATCTGTACTAATCTTAAAACCTGACTTTTCCATATCTGCCAGCACCTGGACCAGTGGCATTTCAATATTTTCTGCCAGTTTAAGCATATTGAGTTTTTCAAGCTCGACCCTTAAAATCTCTGACAATTGCCAGGTAATATCGGCATCTTCACCGGCATACTCCTTTATTATTTCCAGGTCAACACTACGCATGTTCAACTGCCCTTTTCCTTTCGGACCAATTAATGTTTCAATTGAAACGGGATTATAGCGGAGGTAGATCCTCGACAAATAATCCATATTATGAGGTAATTCAGGCTGAATAAGATAATGTGCAATCATTGTATCGAAGATCTCACCCTTTACTTCAATGCCATAATTGCTTAATACCTGCAGGTCGTATTTAAGGTTTTGCCCGGTTTTCCTGATTTTTTCGTTGCCAAAAATTCCGGCAAATTCGCTGAGAATACTTGTTGCTTCAACCTGACCGGCTGGAAAAGGAACATAGAATGCTTCACGGGCCCTGAAAGAAAACGAGAGCCCTACCAATTCTACATTCAAAGCATCGAGGCCAGTGGTCTCGGTATCAAAACAAAAAGCATGCTGATTTTGAAGCTCGTTAACCAGTTTTTTTCTTTTTTCAGGGGTATCAACAAGAAAGTATTCATGTTTAATGTCGTTAATCGCACTATAACCGTTATCTGTGGTCACCAAAGGACCGGGAACATTAACTTCATCAAACAGGCTACCCTGAACAGGTGCTTGCGGCACTTGTGGCGATGCGGATAACCTGTTCATAAAAGTCCTGAATTCAAGCTCTGAAAACAACTCTTTTAGCCTTGGTATATTGGGACTGGTTAACTCAATATCGTTGTAATTAATCTCTACCGGGACATTTTGCACAATGGTAACAAGCTTACGGGCAGTTTCGATCTGGTCCCTGAACCCGAGGAGATTTTCTTTTTGTTTTCCTTTTAATTCAGATATGTTCTCATAAAGCCCTTCAATACTTTTATATTTATTGATCAGTGCCTTTGCGGTTTTTTCACCGATACCCGGCGCTCCCGGCACATTATCGGAAGCATCGCCCCACAGTGCCAGTATATCAATAAATTGCTCAGGATGTTCAATATCCCATTCTTTTTTAACTTCTTCAACACCGAGTATATCAGCTTCACCACCCGAACGCCTTGGCTTATAAAGATAAACATGCTCAGATACAAGTTGCAGGTAATCTTTGTCAGGTGTCATCATATACACTTCAAAGCCATTATTGGCCGCCTGTCTGGCCACTGTACCGATAACATCATCAGCTTCGTACCCTGCAACCTCCAGAATCGGGATATTGTATCCCCCGATGATTTCTTTGATATATGGAACAGAAAGCCTGATATCGTCAGGGGTCTCAAGCCTGTTTGCCTTGTAATCGGAATACATTTCGTGCCTGAACGTGGGAGAAGGAGGATCAAAAGCAACGGCAATATGTGTTGGTTTTTCTTTGCGTATCACCTCATCAAGGGTATTGGTGAACCCAAATATTGCAGAGGTATTCATTCCTTTGGAATTTTTGATCGGTCGGCTGATAAAGGCATAGTAAGCCCTGAATATTAAAGCATACGCATCGAGGAGAAACATTTTTTTTTCTGCCATAGGATTGTGGTTAGAAATGGTAAAATTTTAAAACTACACCGGATTACAATTACCCGGCAACCCGGCTTAAATACCCTGATTTTTTAATCACAGGCACACTTGCTGATACATTCCACAATACCACTTAAGGTATTATGTTTCAAGTAATAATATGTATTTTTACCTTCCCTTTTGGATGCAAGTACACCTTTATCTTTTAATATTCCCAGGTGGTGTGAAGTGGTGGACTGTTCCATACCTACCATTTCCTGCAGTTCAGTCACAGTGAGTTGTTTACCTTCTTCAAGATAATTGATAATTGCAATTCTCATCGGATGGGCAATCGCTTTTAACATACTGGCTGCTTTTTCGAGCTGATCAGCCGTTAAGTTGCTGAATTTCATATATATAAAATTATCTGATTTTAATACACACAAATATATTAATATATGTTGATATTATCAATATCAAATTACTTAATCAACCTTTCACTGATTTATTCTTCATGACATTCTATTTTAAAAATGCTTTATATTTACCAAAAAATCAGGTTATGAATTCTGATATACTAACGCAGCGAGAGCTACGCCGGTATCTTTACCAGATTGACCTGCCATCGGTCGGGATCAAAGGACAGGAGAAAATAAAGCAATCACGGGTATTGGTCATAGGCGCAGGGGGAAAGGGTACAGCCTTGCTTCAGAATCTTGTTGCCTCTGGTGTAGGAAGTATTGGCATATCGGACAATACAATGGTAACCGAAGAATTTCTGCCAAACCAAAGGCTTTTTGGCGATTCTGATCTGGGAAAACAAAAAGCCATTTTATCAAAACAAAAATTAAAACATATCAACCACCTGGTGCATATTGAGCTGCATAATATCTGTCTTACCCCAACCACCATTTCAAATGTGCTGAAAGACTACGATATCATTGCCGATGCATCCGATAATTTTTCTGCACATTATCTTATCAGCGATACCGCCATTGAGCTTGGAAAACCTGTAGTTTACGGCAGCCTTTCCGGTGCCGGTTCGGAGGTAACGGTATTCAACTATCAGGAGGGGCCTTCATTCCGTGACCTTTATCCTGCAAAACCATCAAAAAATTTGAGTTCTTCAGTTGAAGGGATGGTGTCTGCCGGTACATTGACCACAATTACAGGCACTATTATGGCCAATGAAGTTATAAAAATCATCCTTGGGCTTCAAAACACACTGTCTGGAAAATTATTTATATTTAATATCATTGATTACCATACCGAAATAAGGGAATTCGAAAAAGGGTCAGGATCTTTTCATACCAGGAATTAAATGATTTTTGCCAATTAAGTGTTGAAAAATGTAATGCGTTGCCAGAAAGGCTCTAAGTAAACACAAAAAATATACTGTGTGAACCTTCGTGACCCCGCCTTTATTAGCAGTGCGGCGGACAGGCCCGCCTGCCAAATCCGCCTGAGGCGGAGGCGGACAGGTTGTTGTCTTAGTGGCATATATCCAACCCCTAATTTGTATGACTTATAAACAATCACTCACCAACTGTTTTCATACAAGTATTAACATGGTTCTTTGCCAAAATTAAAAATGTGTAAAACTTTTATTTTTTTCATACATGTTTTATTCGAATTATGATTATTTTCATGCGTTGCACAATGGCAATATAGGTGGATGCTTAAATCATTAAGATATAGGGTTTTATTTTGGCTGCTTGCCTTTGTGGCCTTCACGGCTTCATTTATTATTCCGCTAAATTTCTTTATCAACCAGAAAAAAGATAAGATCAACAGCGCTGTAGAAGAAATAAACCTTTTGCACATTCAGTTGCTTAGTATCATAAAAAAATCAGATAATTTTCTTTTTGCAGAAACAGTCAACCCTGAGTTTTTTATTACCGGGAAAAGTAATTATTTAACAGAAAGACAAAATCTTACTGATGATTTCAAAGAAAGGGTTTCAAAATTAAAAACCCTTGAAAATCCTTGGCCTGAAACGGTTACAGGCAAAACCGGCCTTATTGAAAAAGAATTTGAGACCTATAATGTTCTTTTTGACAGCCTTGTTTACTTAGTTTTTAAAAGGGGGTATAAGAATTTCGGACTTGAGGGGGAAATGATTGACTATGTCAGCCAGCTTGAAAAAACCAAAGGTATTGACCGATTTTTGTTATTGCAGATAAGAAGAAACGAGAAAGACTACCTGCTTAGAAAAGAAGGTTTTTATTATGATAATTTCGAACGGCTGACAAAAAACCTAATCCGCAATATCAGCAGGAGTAAGGCCCTCACAGCCACACAAAAAAGAAATGGAATTGAATTGATTAATGACTACAGCTCTACTTTTAAGTTACTTGTTGAAATTGAGAATAAAATTGGCCTGCACGACAACACGGGATTAAAACTAAGGCTTAATGCAAGTGCTGACCTGCTTGAATACAGCTTCAGAGATCTTCAGCGCGAATCGGGCGCTGTAAAAAAGGCCTTGCTCAGGGAATTAAATGTATACTACAGTATTTTTATGGCTGTGGCACTTATAATCTCAGTGATTATCAGTTTCTTTATTTCAAGATATGTCCTGATCCACCTTGAAAAACTCACTCAATATATATCACGGCTTACTGCAAACAACTTCATTTACCATGAACGCATTGACCTGAAAAACCCGGCATCTGAAATAACCCAGATTTATAAAGAGTTCAGGAACATGGTATCGCAACTTCATGTGCGGCAGCAACAACGCGATAAAGCCCTGAAAAACGCAGAAGACAACGAATTGAAGTTTCGCGAACTTGCAGACATGCTCCCTCAGAGTATATACGAAACCGATGAACTTGGAAATTTTACCTATGTAAATAAAGCCTTTTATAAAAATTTCGGCTATACCAGGGAAGACCTGAAAGAAGGCCTGAACCTTATCGAAACGGTTATTTCAGAAACCACTGATGACATTATGGGAAAAGTAAGGCTGGAAAACTCCAACTTTTTAGCCATACGTAAAGACGGGAGCCGTTTCCCTGCATCGGTTTATTCCGATAACATAATAAAAAACAATACGATAGCTGGCAAACGAGGGATTATTATTGATGTAACCGAGCAAAAAACCTATATCCGTTCTTTAAAAACCGAAACCCGGAAAGCACAAACCTCCGATAAACTAAAATCATCGTTCCTTGCCAATATGTCGCATGAAATAAGGACCCCGATGAATTCAATCATTGGTTTTTCAAACCTGCTGGCTTCCGATGAGATACCCGAAGAACAAAAGAAAGATTTCATAAACTATATCCGCTCAAGCGGTGAAATGCTGCTGAACCTTATTGACGATATCATTGATATTGCCAAGATCGAAGCCGGCGAACTGAAGATCAATAAAAAAGAACTGAATGTAAATGAATTGTTCTCCGAACTTTATAAGACTTTTGATGAGATAAAATGCAAAGCCGGCAAAGAACAAATCGCGCTGGTGATGAACAAAGAGATGGAACAGCATGTCATCAAGACTGACCCTTTCAGGCTGAAACAAATAATCTCGAACCTTATTGGCAATGCAATAAAATTCACCGAAAAAGGTTCGGTAGAATTTGGATACAGGTTAAAAGACGAGAAAAGAATCGAGTTTTATGTAAAAGATACCGGTGTAGGATTGTCAAAAGAAGAGCTTGGAATTATTTTTGAAAGGTTTAAGAGAACCTCAAATTCTGAAGAGAAAAACATCGTTGGCACAGGACTCGGTCTTGCCATATCGAAAAACCTGGTTGAACTTATGGGTGGCGACATGTGGGTTGACTCTGCACCCGGGTCGGGTACTACTTTCTTTTTCACACTGCCTTACCTGAAAACAACAGCAATGATTGCATCCAATGCTGCAAATGATCAACCCGAAAGTTATTTTTGGCCTGATAAAACCATCCTCGTGGTAGAAGATGATGAGCAGAGCTACCACTTTCTGCAGGAACTGTTAAAGCGAACCGGTGTTTCTGTTACCCGAGCCCGTAACGGACTGGAAGCAATTGAATTATGTAAGAATAATGACGCGATTGACCTGGTACTGATGGATATTCAACTACCCAAAATGAACGGATACGATGCCACAAGGGAAATTAAAAAAACCAGAAAGAACCTTCCTGTTATTGCCCAGACAGCCTATGCCATGTCGGGCGACAGGGAAAAAAGCATCCTGAGCGGCTGTGACGATTATATTGCGAAACCCCTTAGTATTGAAACACTGCTGCCAAAAATCAACCAGTTTATACCTTCATCTTTTGAGAACAACCAAAAAATAAGCCGGAACAGCATGGAATCTATTCCGGCTAACGAGAATTGAAATTTATTATTATTTTGGCTGAAATTCTTTGTTTAGTTTGCATTTATTAAGTTTCTCATTACCTTCTTCTTCATTTAAAACCACCAGTTTATTTCTTGCTTTAATTGCACCCATCTGGGGTATTTGCTCAATGAAATAAACCTTGCCTGATTCTGTTACCATTTGTAATACTTCTTTGTTCTCAGCCTGTGAAAGAAATGTATGTTTGCCTGGTTCAACAATAGTGTAAATGTAATTCGAACCTTTTGTTAATCCAACGTATTCATCATCGCAGAATACTTTAAAGTTGATAGCGGTACCAAGAAAACTCGGGCGTACAAAATATACCAGTGATTTCCCCTCCGGAACAGCTATTAATTTGGATACAGCAGGTTTCTTTTCCTCATTGGTAACTTTCGATGACGAACCGCAATTTGATAAAACTCCAGATAATAAAATCAGCATCAAATAAAAAAGTAACTTTTTCATAGATTTAGGTTTTTGTAATTTAAAATTTATAAATGATCCCAATTTGTTGGGTATTCCCAAATGCAAGATGAACTTTTAAATTGCGAAGCAAAAGTGATGAATATTTTGGGTTTTCATAAGCTGTTTCATATTTAGGCAGGTTAGCTCCCCAGATTGCCCCTGCAAAAGCAGAAATTCCGGTTAAAATAACGACATTCCTCGTACTGGCCTTCTTATCTATAGCATAACCCGGTTGTAAACTTGCTTCTGAAATTTTATATCCGATAATCCCGCCAAGTAATCCAGAAGCGCCCATTATTAAAGCAAACTGAAGTGTGTGATCTCCGGATTTTTTATCTATCTTAAGCACATCATCAAGATTTAAAGAATATTCTCCTGTTTGTCCAGGTTTGGTAAAACTAATTTTTCCTCCCTCTTCATGAAGGTTACTAAACTTTATGAGTTCTCCATTAGTGGTATTTATTCTGCCTTTTCTTATCTGAAGTGGCTGTTGACCAAATGAATACGAAAAAAAAGTTAAAACTGAAAAAAGAAATAATATACTTTTCATTTTTTTATGCTATTAAACCGTTTCCAATAAACAAAATCAAATTATCTTGATTTGAATCATTTCAATAAATATAACTTGTGTAACTCAAAGATATAAAGTTTAGACAATATGCCATTAAAGTCTTAAAAATTTTGCTAACCGTATATGAATAATCAGGCTTCTATTTTTAATAAAGAGGTAATAGCATTAACTAAACTTTCGTAATCTATCTCATTCATACACCTGAAATGCTTTTTCGGGCATTTGGCATACCCGATTTTCGAACATGGCCTGCATTTCAACCCTTTTACCTCGAAAATTGCCGATGAAGGATGCGGATGATAAGGATACATGCCAAATTCCGGCACTGTATTGCCCCATACCGAGATTATTTTTTTCTTAAAAGCAGCAGCTATGTGCATGAGCCCGGTGTCGGGGGTGATAACCACCGCAGCCTGCCTGATGAGCGAAGCCGACTGGTTGATGCTGTATTTGCCGCAACCATTGAATAACTCTTTACTGCATTGTTTTTTTACATTTTCTGCTTTCTGATAGTCCTCCCGACCCCCCAGTAAAACCACCGGTAATTCAATACGGTTGCAAATCTCAGCCAGTTTATCATCTGGAATTTGTTTGGTAACATGTCCGGCGCCTACAACCACCGCAATATATCCTTTACGGTATGCTTCAGGAAGTGATGAAAGATTAACCTCCTCATCCTCAGGGATAAAATAATCAAGCCCTTTGCCGTCGTTTACAACATCAAAAAGGCTTACCGTATGAAAATAACGGTCTACAATATGAACAGCGGGGAGTTTATTGATTTTTAAATTCACCAGCAGCCATTTTTTAAAATTCAGTTTGTCAAACGGGAAGGCGAGTACCCGGAGGGCTTGTTTTAACCTGAGTGTGCGCAGGTTGTGGTGAAGGTCAATGATATAATGGTATTCTTCCTGCTTTAAATGCTTTATGAGCGCACCAAAACTGTTATCCAAAAGGTATATTTTATCAATATTAGGATTTGACTTTATTACCGGGTAAAACTGTTTTTTTGTAAGGAAATGCACTTCAGCCCCTTCAACCTGCTGCTTGAGACAGCGGATTACCGGGGTGGTAAGTACGATGTCTCCAATAGAACTAAACCGGACAATAAGAAATTTAACCAATGTTTTTTGGGGGGCTAATTTATCAAGTTTTTACTTCATTTCAAGACCTTGCGAGCTTAATAATATCTTTATTGGTTCTGAAGCTTTGTTACCCCGAAATATCTGCCAGTATGATGATCTTGTTTCGCTGCACCTCGATAATCCCGCCTTCCACATCAATAAACAGGTCATCTTTATTGTCAGTAACAATTTTAATGGTCCCTTTTTCGAGTGTGGAAATAATCGGGGCATGGTTTTTCAATACCTCGAAACTGCCCTTTGAACCGGGGACCTTTATAAGCGTAATTTCTCCTTCGTAGAGCTTCTTTTCCGGGGTGATGATTTCAAGTTTCACAATGCATTTGTATTAGGTTATTTTGATGCAGCCAGCAGCCGTTCCCCTTTAGCAATTGCATCTTCAATCGTGCCAACCATGTGGAATGAAGCTTCGGGATATTTATCCACATCGCCATTCATAATCATGTTGAACCCTTTGATATTGTCTTCAATAGATACCCATACCCCGGGGGTACCGGTAAATTGCTCTGCCACATGGAACGGTTGTGAAAGGAACCTTTGAACCCGCCGTGCCCTGTGCACAACCATCTTGTCCTGCTCAGACAGCTCATCCATCCCCAGGATGGCGATAATGTCCTGCAACTCTTTATATCGCTGCAACAACTCCTTTACCTTCTGGGCGGTTTCGTAATGTTCCTTCCCTACAATTTTTGATGAAAGTATCCTCGATGTTGAATCGAGCGGGTCTACTGCCGGGTAAATACCAAGTTCAGAGATTTTACGGCTTAGCACAGTTGTAGCATCAAGGTGCGAGAACGTAGTAGCAGGTGCAGGGTCGGTTAGGTCGTCGGCCGGTACATATATGGCCTGCACCGAAGTAATTGAACCGCGCTGGGTAGAAGTAATCCGCTCCTGCAAGATACCCATTTCTGTTGCAAGTGTAGGCTGATAACCCACGGCAGACGGCATACGGCCGAGGAGCGCCGAAACTTCGGAACCTGCCTGGGTAAACCTGAAAATATTGTCAACAAAAAAGAGTATATCCTTTCCCCCGCTTTGTTCGTCTCCGTCCCTGAAAGATTCGGCTACAGTAAGACCCGACAGCGCAACATTTGCACGTGCCCCGGGGGGCTCGTTCATTTGTCCGAACACGAGTGTGGCCTGCGATTCGCGCAGAAGTTTATGGTCAATCTTCGAAAGGTCCCAACTGCCTTCTTCCATGCTTTTCTTAAACTCCTCGCCATATTTGATAACACCCGATTCGATCATTTCGCGGAGCAGGTCGTTGCCTTCCCTTGTACGTTCACCTACACCTGCAAAAACCGACATACCTGAATATTTTTTGGCGATATTGTTAATAAGCTCCATGATAATAACAGTTTTTCCAACACCGGCACCACCGAATAAACCGATCTTGCCCCCTTTTGAATAAGGCTCAAGGAGGTCTATCACCTTTATACCTGTAAAAAGAACTTCTGTTTCTGTTGAAAGATTCTCGAATTTAGGGGGTGCTGCATGTATTTCATAACCACCGGTATTATCTACCTCGCCAATGCCGTCAATGGCATTGCCGATCACATTCAGCAACCGGCCTTTAATCTGGTCGCCGACTGGCATTTTAATGGCGCTGTTGGTATTCCGGGCTTTCATGCCTCGCTGCAGGCCGTCGGTAGAGTCCATGGCAATGGCCCTGATGGTATTTTCGCCAATATGCTGCTGGCACTCCACAATAAGGCTGCTGCCATCTTCTCGTTTTATTTCCAAAGCATCGTAGATTTCTGGTAATCTGCCGCCTGTATCTTCAAAACTTATATCCACAACAGGCCCGATAACCTGTATTACTTCACCAGTATGATTTGACATGTGTTAAAAATTTATCACAAAACTAATATTATTTTACATTGCTTTTATTGCAATTATAAATTTATAGCAATTCGTTCAATTATCCAACATGCCTTTTTTTTTATTTGGTGGATAAAATCCAAACCTTTGTCAATTTTTTCTTCTATGTTTAAAAAATATGAAACCGATGGGGTCTTATTCCCACATCAATTTTATAAATTTGTCGTTTTGAAAAATCTATTAACCTTATTAAATATTGAATCAATGAGAGCAAAAATGATGAAAACCTTAATTGGCGCGATTGCCGCCCTGCTTTTAGTTGGAATGGTTTCAATGGAAGCTAAAAGTCAGTTATTCAGTGTGGGACAAAAAGATGTGAACCTTGGTATTGGTTTCGGATCATATTACATTTTAGGAAAGACAGTTATACCTCCAATATCTGTATCTTTGGATTATGGATTTAAGGATGATATTGGCCCTGGTGTGTTAAGTATTGGCGGATATTTTGGTTTTACTAGTTCCAAATATAAAATGACATATTATTTATATAATGATAATTATGGCCGAAAATACACAGAAATAATGGCAGGTGCAAGAAGCACATATCATGTGGAATTTATTGATAATCTTGATACATACGCCGGAATAATATTAGGATTAAGGATTAGAACCGAAAGTAATTATGGGGAATGGCCATCTGCATACGAACCTGCATCCGATGCAGGATTATTTCCAGGTTATGGATTTTTCGTTGGCGGTAAATATTACTTTCAGGATAATCTTGCTGTATTTTGTGAACTCGGCTACAGTATTGCCTACCTTAACCTGGGGGTAACTTTTAAACTATAATTAGAGTCAAAAGAAAAATTGCTTTGTAACCCTGAAAATTTTTTTACGACCATTAGAAAATTTCCTAACTTAGGGTTACAAAGCAATTTTTAACAATTAACATTAAAACCCTTTCAATATTAAAAACCAGGCCCGGCAATGAAAAACAGACTGATTTTTTTCGTAGACGATGACAAGATGATGCTCAACCTCATGGAATATACCTTTAAATGCAGGGACGGCTACGAAGTAAAATCATATTTTTCGGGCGAAGAATGTATCGAAAACCTTAAGCTCAACCCCGACCTTATCGTGCTCGACTATTACCTGGGCGACGAAGACTCAAACAGCATGTCGGGGCTCGAAACACTTCACAAGATATCTGAATTCAAAAAAAACATTGATGTGATCATCCTCAGCCGTGAAAAAAACCCTGAACTGATACAGAAATTCATTGAAAACGGCGCGAAAAAATATGTTATCAAAGACGATTATTTTATTGACACCCTTATTGAAACAATCGAACACCACTTTGCCTGATTTCCTTTTAAACAAGCCAATTTAATGCATTTCCTGTCTTTAGAACATTTTTCTTTTTTATTCTGATAATAATTAATACTTTTGCACCACTTTTTTATTGAACAGGTTGAAAATAAGGAATCAATATATTATTCCTTTCGGCGGGTTAAAAGAAGGATATCACGATTTTAACTTTGCAGCAACCAGGGAGTTCTTTGAAGCGCATCCGGAACTGGAAGCCTCTGACGGTAATCTTAATATTGATATCAGGATGTTGAAAAGAAGTACTTTTCTAACCTTTGAGGTTTCGATTCAAGGGAATATCACCCTGCAATGCGACAGGTGTCTCGATGCTTACATTCAGGATATCCGGTACAACGGAAACCTTTATGTAAAATTCAGCGAACGTAACGAGCACAGTGAAGAAAACGAAGATATAATTTTTCTCAACCCTGCTGAACACGAGATAGACCTTGAGCATTACATTTACGAAAGCATCAGCTTATCAATCCCCCTTAAAAGGATGCACCCCGATGTTGACGGCTTACCAGCCTGCAACAGGGCTATGATGGAACAACTGAAGAATCATACAGTAAAACTAAAAGAGCAGGAAACAAATCCCGCGTGGGATAAATTGAAAGATATATTAGGAACTAATAATAATTAATAAAAATGGCACATCCGAAAAGAAAGCACTCGAAACAGAGAAGAGACAAGAGAAGGACACATTACAAAGCTGTTGCCCCTACTTTATCAACCTGTCAGAACTGTGGCGCTGCCATACAGTATCACAGGGTATGTCCCGAATGCGGCCACTACAAAGGCAAACTGGCAATTGAGAAAGAAGCTGTAGCATAACCTTTTTTTTATCATATGATTAAAATTGGTGTAGACATTTTAGGTGGTGACTACGCTCCTGATTCTACTGTAAAAGGCGCTATAATTGCAGCCGGTGAATTGCCGGATGATACAAAACTGGTGCTTATCGGCGACAGGGAAAAGATAGTGGAAATATGCAGTTCACAAGGTTTTGACCCTTCCGTATTTGAGGTTATCCATACAACAGATACCATCGAAATGAGTGATTACCCTGCAAAGGCATTCACTCAGAAACCCAATGCCAGTATTGTACTTGGTTTTAAAATGTTAAGCCAGGGAATGTTGCATGGCTTTGCCAGTGCCGGAAACACGGGCGCTATGCTGGTTGGTGCAATGCACCTGGTTAAATCAGCGCCAGGGGTTATCAGGCCATGTATTACCGCTTCGATACCCAAACTTTCCGATAACCCTACCATACTGCTTGATGTAGGAATTAATCCCGATACAAAGCCGGATGTAATGTACCAGTATGCCATACTGGGTTCGCTTTATGCTGAGTATGTGTATAATATTAATAATCCGAAAGTTGCATTATTAAATATCGGATCGGAAGAAGAAAAAGGCAACCTTCAGTCAAAAGCCGCATTTTCGGCCATGAAAGGAACTGTTGATTTTAATTTCATTGGCAATATTGAGGCAAATGAACTTTTCAGTGATAAGGCGGATGTTATTGTATGCGACGGTTTTGTCGGAAATGTCATGCTTAAAGAAGCCGAAGCATTTTACTCACTGATAAGAAAACGAAAGATTCAGGACGAATTTTTTGAAAAATTCAATTTCGTAAATTACGGCGGTACACCCATTCTCGGGATCAATGCTCCGGTAATTATTGGTCACGGTATATCAAACGAGATTGCCATAAAAAATATGATCCTGCACACAGCCAGCGTTATCAATGCAAAACTGATTGATAAAATTAAAGAAGCATTTAAATAATGTCTGATATTAAAGCTGCCATAACAGGCGTTGGAGGGTATGTCCCCAGCGATATCCTTGACAATGATGAATTAAGCCGTATGGTTGATACCAGCGACGAATGGATTATGCAACGCATCGGCATTAAAGAAAGAAGGATTCTGAAAGAAAAAGGCAAAGCAACTTCCGATATGGCCGTGATGGCTTTAAACGAACTGCTCGAAAAAACCAATACCAGTCCCGGTGAAATTGATTTTCTGATCTGCGCTTCCATTACAGGCGATATGCCATTCCCTTCTACTGCAAATCTTATTTGTTATAAAGCCGGCCTGGTAAATGCATTCAGTTACGATATCAATGCAGCCTGCTCCGGTTTTATTTATGCATTGGAAACAGGCAGAAGGTTTGTGGAATCGGGGGCATATAAGAAAGTAGTGGTAGTAGGGGCTGATATGATGTCGGCCATAACAGATTACACCGACCGTACCACCTGTCCGCTTTTCGGTGATGGCGCCGGTGCAGTGCTATTGGAACCGGCAAAGGGGGATGATTTCATTATTGACTCGATTTTACAGGTTGACGGAAGCGGATATAAACACCTGCATTGTAAAGCCGGCGGATCGCTCAAACCCTGTTCGCACGAAACCGTTGATGAAAGGGAACACTTTGTATACCAGGAAGGCCAGGCTGTGTTTAAAGTGGCCGTGTCAAAAATGGCCGATGTATCGGTAGAAATCATGAAAAGAAATCACCTCAAACCGGAAGAACTCACCTGGCTCGTTCCACATCAGGCCAATATGAGAATTATTGAAGCCACTGCCCGCCGCATGGGTATAAAACCCGAACAGGTAATGATAAATATCGAAAGATACGGAAACACAACCGCAGCCACAATACCGTTATGCCTTTGGGATTATGAAAAAAGGCTGAATAAAGGTGATAACCTTATCCTAACCTCGTTTGGTGCCGGATTTACCTGGGGCACCATTTATCTCAAATGGGCATATAACAGTATCTGAACAACAATTTGAACTGTTTTGCGTTATTTTTCTTAATCTTTATTTTATCTTTGTTATCTATCGTTAAAAAAAATATTTAAACCAATGGCAAAATATACCGAATTAGAAAATAATGCAATCAACCTTCTGGGCGTTGGCACTGAAATTGTCGGAAATATTGTTTCCAACGGGGATATACGTATTGACGGGAGCCTCTCGGGCAACCTTAAAACCAAAGGAAAAGTAGTAATCGGGGAAACCGGCACCATTTCCGGCGAAATACAATGCAAAAATTCTGACGTTGAAGGCAATGTGGAAGGAAAAATTGTTGTTTCCGAACTACTCACCTTAAAAGCCACTTCGGTTTTAAACGGTGACATTGTAGCTAAAAAACTGGCCATTGAACCAGGCGCTAAATTCACCGGTAACTGCTCAATGAGTATTGACACCCAAACTTCCAATGCCGGACCAAAAGAAACAGAAAAAACTTCAGCAGAACCAGCAAAATCTAAGTGATTATGCAAAGTATTCCGGCATCGCATTTCAAATGATTGTGGTTATTCTTGCCGGGGTTTTCTTTGGAATTAAAATGGACGCCTGGTTTGACACATCCAATTCAATATTTACTGCTGTTTTTTCGCTGCTTGGGGTTATCCTGGCTATTTATTTTGTTATCAAAGACCTGATAAAAAGCAAATAACATGCTGAAATGAAAAACAAACAATCCAATTATTATATCAGGGTTACCATTATAACAGCTATTCTTGCCGTTATCGCCGCAACGTTATTCTCAACTGTTTTAAAAGAGTATTATATACCTGTATTTTGGGTTTTGCTTGCTTTTTTTTACCTTATTCATCTCGCATCTCATGCTTTCCTTGTAATTGCAGAAAAAAAGAATAAACTCAAATTCAACACAGCTTATCTGATTTCATTTTCTGTAAAATTCATAGCTTATATCGTATTGTTGTTGGTCTATCTAATTATAAACAAAGGCATTACATATCCTTTTGCCATCTCGTTTTTCGTGTTATACCTGGTTTATACAATTGCCGAGGTCCGTTCCACGATTAATAATTCAAAAAGTTCCGTTAAGAAATTTGAAAAATCAGATTAGTTTTTATTAAATTTATGTTGAGTATTTGAATAAATCAACCTATTGGAAACAGTGTTCAGAATCAGGCTAATTATCATCTTTTTTTTCGTGGTATCCATCATGACCGGTTTTTCCGCAATGGCTTTTGCTGAAGAACCTGATGAAAAAGCTACCAGTCATTCAGATCATCATGAAGCGGAACATAAAAAATTCAATCCTTCTGAATTTCTTTTTGAACATATTAGTGATGCACATGAATGGCATGTTTTTACATACAAAGGAAAACATTACTCAATTCCCCTGCCGGTTATTCTGATAAGTAAAAACAACGGACTTGTTCTGTTTTTTTCCGGTAAATTGCAACATGGCCATGGAAGCCATATTATCAGGGGTTATGAATATAAACTTGAGACCGAAGGGGAACATAAAGGCCAAATTGTTGAAATTTCTGAAACTGCATCTTATATTCCGATTGATATTTCAATCACAAAAAATATCCTTGCAATGTTTGTCAGCATAGCCATCCTGTTATGGCTTTTTGTCTCCATAGCAAATGCTTACAAAAGAAACCCGGGTAAGCCTCCCCGCGGCATCCAGTCATTATTTGAGCCAATCATTTTATTTGTGAGGGACGAGATAGCAAAACCCTCCATAGGACATAAATATGAAAAGTTTACCCCCTACCTGTTAACTGTATTTTTCTTTATCTGGTTCAATAACATGCTTGGGCTTATCCCCATTCCGCCGGGAGGGGCAAATCTTACAGGTAATATTGCTGTCACCGGGGTACTTGCACTCTTTACGATGATTACTGTAAATTTCAGCGGAAACAGAAATTACTGGAAACACATCTTTAACACCCCAGGAGTACCAATTTGGCTTAAGATACCACCTGTTATGCCACTTATAGAATTATTTGGTGTTATTACAAAACCGTTCGTGCTGATGATCCGTCTGTTTGCAAACATAACAGCCGGTCATTTAATAACACTGGGATTTTTAAGCCTTATATTTGTTTTTGGAGAATTAAATGCCTCGGTAGGGTTTATGGTTTCACCATTATCCCTGGTTTTTCTTCTGTTCATGATGTTTCTTGAACTGCTCGTGGCATTTATACAGGCATTTGTATTTACGTTTCTTTCGGCGCTATATATTGGTATGGCTGTGGAAGAACACCATTAGTATATAATTTAAATTGTAGTATTATGGCATTATTAACAGTATTATTGCAGGTAGCAGGTTTAGGTAAGCTGGGTTCAGCCCTGGGAGCTGCTATCGCGGCTATTGCGGCAGCTATCGGCATTGGGCGTATCGGCGGCACAGCAATGGAAGCCATTGCACGTCAGCCGGAAGCTGCAGGGGATATTCGTACAAACATGATTATCTCTGCAGCCCTTATCGAAGGTGTTGCCCTCTTTGCAGTTGTTGTTTGCCTGATGGCAGGCGGAGAATAGTATTATACCCGGGGTTGCAACGGTTGGTTGTTACCCCGGGTATTAAAATTTAAATTTTTGAATTATGGAACTCATTACTCCAAGTCTGGGTACGATATTCTGGATGTCCATAGCATTTTTCATTGTATTGTTTATATTGAAAAAATATGCCTGGCGCCCGATACTCGGTTTTCTTAAAGAAAGGGAAAATTCCATTCAGGATGCACTCTTATCTGCCCAGAAAGCAAAAGAAGAGATGTCGAAACTCGTGGCTGATAATGAAAAAATTATTGCTGAAGCAAAAAATGAGCGTGATAAGATTATTATCGAAGCCAGGGAACTCAAGGAATCAATTATTAATGATGCACGGAACAATGCCCTCGAAGAGGCAAGAAAAATGATTGACACAGCAAAACAATCAATTAAAAAAGAAAAGGAAACAGCGATCAACGAAATTAAGGAACAAATCATCACGCTTTCAGTTGATATTGCCGGAAAAATTCTGCAGCAAAAACTTACTGAAAGTCCGGAACAGAAAGAATTTATTGAAAAATCGTTGCGTGATATCAAACTGAACTGACAGTTACATGAACGAAGGGAAAATTGCAATAAGGTATGCCAGGGCTCTTCACAGCCTCGCGGTTGAACAAAATCTCCAGGATCTGTTGCGGGTTGACATGGAGGTGGTTCAAAGCCTGATTTCGGGGGTTGACGAATTTAAATTATTAATTAACAACCCTGTGATAAAACCTTCTGTTAAAATTGATTTTCTCAACACCCTTTTTGGAGAAAAATTCCAAAAAATAACACTTAATTTTCTCGATCTTGTTGTTCGTAATAACCGTCTCGGTTATATTGGCCAAATGGCAAGGGTTTTTACAGACCTTTGCAAAAAAAATGACGGGATAGAATCTGCAATCCTCACCACACCTTATCCTATTGACAAAGATACCAGGCATTCGATGATAAAACACATTGAAAAGAAACTTGATACGCGCATAGAACTTGAAGAAAAAACCAATGAGGAGCTGATCGGGGGATTTGTGCTCAGGATCGGCAATCAGCAGATTGATGCGAGTGTATCAAATGTGTTGGCCAGGATCAGGACACAATTATTATACAGTTGAACCTTTAAAGCATTATAATATGACGTTTTTAAAACCATCTGAGGTATCAAAAATATTAAAACAACATCTTAAAGGCATTGACACCACAGTTGAATTGGAAGAGGTAGGCACAGTGCTGCAGGTTGGGGACGGTATTGCCCGTATCCATGGCCTCGATAATGTAAAATCGAACGAATTAATTGAGTTCGATTCGGGAGTAATCGGCATCGTATTAAACCTTGAAGAAGATAATGTTGGTGCAGTGTTGCTGGGACAAACAGCCAAAATTAAAGAAGGTGATTCTGTTAAACGCACAGGACGGATAGCCTCAATAAATGTCGGAGAAGGCCTATTGGGCAGGATTATCAATACCATTGGCGAACCGCTCGACGGCAAAGGACCGGTCGCCGGAAAACTTATTGAACTACCCTTTGAACGGAAGGCCCCGGGTGTTATCTTCCGGCAACCGGTGAACGAGCCCCTTCAAACCGGCTTAAAGGCCATTGATGCCATGATACCCATCGGACGGGGGCAAAGGGAACTGATCATTGGCGACAGGCAGACCGGCAAAACAGCAATTGCCATAGATACCATTATTAACCAGAAAGAATTTTACGATAAGGGAGAACCAGTTTATTGCATTTATGTTGCTATTGGCCAAAAGGGTTCTACAGTTGCCAATATCGCCAAAACACTTGAAGAATACGGCGCCATGGCTTATACTGTAATTGTTACATCCACTTCTGCAGACCCTGCCGCCCTTCAGTTTTATGCACCGTTTGCCGGATGCGCGATTGGTGAATATTTTCGCGATACCGGACGCCCTGCACTAATTATTTATGACGACCTTTCGAAACAGGCAGTTGCATACCGTGAAGTTTCGCTGCTCCTGAGAAGGCCTCCCGGACGTGAAGCCTACCCGGGGGATGTGTTTTACCTTCACTCAAGGTTGCTTGAACGGGCAGCAAAAATCATCAACAACGATGAGATAGCCTCTCAGATGAATGATCTGCCCGATGTATTAAAACCTATGGTTAAAGGAGGGGGCTCCCTGACAGCCCTTCCCATTATTGAAACACAGGCAGGTGACGTTTCGGCATATATCCCCACCAATGTAATTTCAATTACCGACGGACAGATTTTTCTTGAATCGAACCTTTTCAATTCAGGTGTTCGACCTGCAATTAACGTGGGTATTTCAGTCTCTCGTGTAGGTGGAAATGCACAGATAAAATCTATGAAAAAGGTGGCTGGCACCCTTAAACTTGACCAGGCACAATACCGTGAACTTGAGGCATTCGCAAAGTTTGGTTCAGATCTTGATGCTGCAACACTTGCAATTATTGACAAAGGCGCCAAAAATGTTGAATTATTAAAACAGGGCCAGTTTTCACCTATGCCCGTTGAAAAACAAATCGCGATTATTTTCTGCGGTACACGGGGTTTGCTGAAAAGCCTTCCGATTGATAGAATAAAAGAATTCGAAAAAGAGTATCTCGATTTTCTCGACCTGAAACATAAAAACATACTTGAGACCCTTAGACAGGGAAAACTTGACGAAAAAGCCGAAAAAACACTTGAAGCTGTGGCATTGGAAGTTGCAGAAAAATATAAAGCATAGTTTCGCATGGCAAACCTCAAGGATATAAGAAACCGGATACAATCTGTAAAATCAACCAGGCAGATCACCAGTGCAATGAAAATGGTATCTGCAGCCAAATTAAGAAAGGCGCAGGATGCCATCATTCAGATGAGACCTTATGCAAATAAACTGCATGAAATTCTAACAAATTTAAGCGCTTCGCTTGATAAAGACAGTGAAAGCCCTTTTACCCAAAAAAGAGAAGTATCGCGTGCCCTGCTCGTGGTTATTACCTCTAACAGGGGATTGTGCGGCGCTTTTAACTCAAACGTGGTAAAAAAAACACTTCAGGTAATCGAGGAAGAATACAAGACCTTTTTACAGGATGGTACCCTGGATATTATGACTATCGGCAAGAAAGGGGCCGATTTGCTCAAATCTAAAGGTATATCTTCAACTGACAGTCATCATGGACTATTTGACAGTCTGACATTTGATAATGTACTCGGTGTAGTTTCAGGGATAATGGACAAATTCACTGCCGGCAAATATGATATCATTGAGATATTTTATAACCAGTTTAAAAATGCTGCATCTCAAGAACTAACAAGAGAAGTGTTTTTACCTTTAATCCGTAAAGAGAAGTTTGAAGACAGGTTTGAAACCTCCCTTGATTATATTCTTGAACCTTCAAGGGAAGAGATTATTAATGAATTGATACCCAAATCACTGAAAATGCAGTTTTACAAAGCGCTGCTCGATTCCAATGCATCAGAACACGGGGCCAGGATGACAGCCATGCATAAAGCCACCGACAATGCCACCGAATTGCTGCGCGCATTGCAGCTCAACTATAACAAAGCAAGGCAATCGGCCATTACCAATGAAATACTCGAAATTGTAAGTGGCGCAGAAGCGTTAAAGGGATAATCTTATTTCAGTTTTTGTTCGAATTAATTATTATGATTAAAAAAAAATCATTTAAGTATATAATATTATACCTGTTTTATATAATACTTTCACTTGTTGTATCCAATAATTCATTCTTCTGGGATACCATTCAACTTGCCTCAAGACATGCTCATTGGTACTATGAAAACAACTTCAAGTTTTTTTTACTGCCCGATTCCATTGACAGTGGACACATTCCCGTGTTCGGAATGTTGCTGGCATTAATATGGAAAATTTTTCAAAAATCGTTATTTGTAAGTCATCTGTTTATGTTACCTTTTCTTTTAGGTATTTTATATCAATCTCAAAAGATTATATCCTGTTTTGTCGATAAAAAACACAGATTTCTTGTTTTAATTATTTTCCTTATTGATCCTACTTTATTAAGTCAATCAATTTTGGTCTCACCTGATATTGCATTAGTATTTTTCTTTCTTTTTACATTGCACATGATCCTTAAAAACAGTCGAAAATTAATCCTTATTGGGATTATATCACTCAGCTTAATAAGTATGCGTGGAATGATGATATCAGTCATTTTGTTTTTTTTCGACTTATACTTTAATTATAGTCAGGTTAATGTTAGAACATGGTATTGGAAAGTTATAAAGATCATACAGGTTTATATACCAGCCGGAGTACTGACCATGGCTTATTTAGTATATCATTATATTGCAAAAGGATGGATTGGTTATCATGAAGAATCACCCTGGAGATTATGCTTTGAAAGAGTTAATTTTACTGGCTTTATTTACAACATTGGAATATTAGGGTGGCGACTAATTGATTTCGGCAGGCTTTTTCTATGGATTGTATTCTTTATGATCATGATTTCTGAAGTGAAAAAAATAAAGGCTGATAAAAACTTAGTTAATCTACTTATTTTGTTTACTTTGCTGCTGACCATACTCCCCCTGTCTATGTTATTTCATAAATACTTGCTCGCCCACAGATATTTATTACCAATAAATCTTATTTTTTCGATAATTGTTGGAAAACTAATTTTTGAATATGTTCATAATGTTTTTCTTAAAAAATTTTACTTCGCTTTGGTTATCATTGGTTTAATAACAGGGAATTTGTGGGTTTATCCTGATAAAATAGCGCAAGGTTGGGATTCTACCCTAGCTCATGCACCTTATTACAACTTAAGAAATAAGATGATTGAATATATTCAGCAAAAGGAATATGCTCTTAAAAATATTGGAACTGAATTTCCGAATAGTTCTTCATTTAAGTATATTGATCTTGCTGATTATGATATAGGATTTTCCAAAAAAGATTTTACTAAGAATCATCACATCTTTTATTCAAATGTAATGAATGATTTTTCAGATGATGAAATTGATCAACTAAAAAACAACTGGATACTTGAAAAAGAATACCGCTGCATGCAGGTGAAGGTGCAGTTATACCGTAACCCGGATAAACCATCAGGGCAATAGTCAATCTGGCTGGAACAGATATCTGAAATAATTTTAGGCTAAAAACTGTATTTGAATCTCATAAACCCCAGGTGGAAACTCTTTCTGTCTGCCTCAAATTTACCGCTGAAAAGCTGGTAATAGACTGAGAAATCAAGATTTTGTGCCAGAGAGTAGCTTAACGACGGGCCTGCATAAAAGCCTTTTAGCTTTGGGAAATACATACCTGCCAGATTTACATTCACCAAAGGATTTAGAGGATATCCGGCTTGTGCAAAAAGGCTGAATTCTGTAAATGAAAGATTTTTGACACTTAAGGGGCCTGAATAAAACTCCAGAAAATCAGTGATATTGAATCCCTTCGGCATTTGGCTGTAAAGTGCTTCAATCTGCAGAAATAATGAGTTGCTGAAAGAATAATCCAACCCTGCCGATATAAAAAAGAGCCCCGAAGTATCTGAAAAATTTTCATACGGATGAAAATAGCTCATTTCACCCCTGAAAGATACATTTTTAATATTTCCCGACCAGCCAAGCCCCAGAACGGCATCCTCGCTGTTTAACACTCCGGCAAGTACCTGAATATCATACCCTAATTTGTTAACCCGAAACAAACCGGCTGCAGTGATATTTCCTGCGCTGTCGCCCTTAACTGCCAATTCAGCCGCAGATGTCATACCTGGGTAATATTGCAACCTTATGGCATCGCTTCCGGGTCGTTCTTCATAATCAAAATCAAAAAATGAATAGGTATTAAAAATATCATTCGGGTTCCATACAAATGTTTGTCCCCAGTTTATCCGCTGCCGCCCAGCAGTTATATCAAATTTACCTTTCGAGTATTGGATAAATGCCCTGTCTATCATACTATTAAATACGTAAGATTTGCCACTGAACAAATTAACTGACAAATCTGCCACACCTTTGTCTTCATCAAGACTTTTAAGATAATCCCCGGAAATATCAGCTTTCAACTGGTCACCATACATAAACCGGTTACGAAGTTCTAATTTTATTGAGAAGTTGTTGTCAGGAAACCATTGAAAATTAAGACGGTTATGCAAAAGGTAATCTGTAATCCAGTAATCTTTAAGTGTATCCACAATAATTACTGAATTCATACTGGTAAGATACCCGTTAAGCGACCAGTTCTTCGGTTTTTCATTACCTGGTGAAAGCACCGGAATGAATGAAAATAGGACGATAACCCCAATCAATCGCTTCATGCTCTTTAATTTGTTTTCCTTTCATCCCTGATCACTTTGCCATCTTCAACTGTGATCACCCTCCTGGCCTTTTTCATTACCCTCGCATCGTGGGTTGAAAAAATAAAGGTAATTTTCTCCTCACGGTTCAATTTTTCCATGATATCAAGCAGGTTTTCGGTGCTTTTTGAATCAAGATTGGCTGTGGGCTCATCTGCAAGAATGTATTTGGGCTTTGAAGCCAGCGCCCTGGCGACGGCCACTCTTTGCTGCTGCCCCCCGGACAGTTTGGCCGGCCTGCTGTCGAGCCTGTCGCCAAGTCCAACCTGCGTAAGCAATTCACGTGTACGGGCTTCCCTGATTTTTGAAGGAACTTTTTGCATCTGCATGATGAATTCCACATTCTCTTTTGCCGTAAGCACCGGGATAAGATTATATGACTGAAAAACAAACCCGATGTTATGCAACCTGAAATCAATTAGTTTTGATCCCTTTAATGTACCGATATTTGTCCCTCCAACATATATTTCTCCTGCAGTCGGGTGATCAAGACCTCCAAGCATATTGAGCAAAGTTGTTTTGCCCGATCCGGAAGGACCTACAATGGCTGTAAATTCCCCTTCATCAATGGTAAGTGAAATACCGTTTACGGCATGAACTTTCACTTCTGAATCGTTGTAGATTTTAACAACATTTTTAATATCTATTACACTCATATCTGTAAATTTAAAAATTTCAAATTATTCTGTCCGTAAGGCTTCTGCAGGATTAAGCTTCAGAGCTTTCCTTGCAGGCCATAATGAAGACAATATTCCGGTAAGTATCACCAACAGGATGACACCTATATAAACATCGAATGAGATATATGGATAAATAATAGCTGAATAACCAATTGCTTCAAGGCCTTCGGCCCACATCCCAAGATTGATGCCGACCCGGGAAAAATATGAAAGGACCAGTCCGCTGACAATCATCCCGACAACTGCACCGGTAAGTGTAAGAAATACCGATTCAAGCATAATCATTACGAACACTTTTACTTTATTCATTCCAATGGCCATTAACATTCCGAGTTCTTTTACCCTTTCAAGTACGGCCATCAGCATGGTGTTAATGATACCAAAAGATAATGCCAGCAGGAATATTCCCACGTACATTAGGTCAAAAACCTTCATATAGTCGCTATAAAGAGCAAGATCGGGGGAAAGTTCTTTCCACGACATGATTTCGTATTGTGAAAATTTCTCCCCTAAATCTTTTGCCAAGGTTACCCCAAGGTTTTTGCTTTCGGTCAAAATGGCAATTTCATGATAATCGTCCGCACCTAAACCTGTTTCAGACTTGAGGACATCAGAACGGACAAAGGCAGTAAGCCCGTCAAAAGCAGTATTATTGGTCTTATAGATACCTTTTACCCTGAAGGTAAGATATACCAGCTCTCCGGTTATTTTTTGAGCAGTAACCGTGACTTTTGCCCTGAGCCGGTAAAATGAGAAATAACGGACAAGCATATCTCCGGATTCTTTATAGTTGTGAGGAGAAAGCACCGATATAAGAGCAATCCTGAAATCTTTTTCCGACCTGTACCTTGTACCTTCAAGAGATTGGAGCTTTTTCAGCGTTTCTTCACCAAGTTCGCTGATTTCAGGTTTTTGAAGTTTATCAGTGGTAACTTCATAATTTAACAACTTAAGATTTTCAGCGGCCTTACTGCCGATAACCATTGAAGGCAATACAGACTCATCATCAAAATATCCTCCCTCAATGAGGTTTTCATGAATTTTTGAAACCTGTTTTTCGCTTTCCGGGTCAATGCCTTTAAGTACAAGACCAGATGAAGCCCAGTCTGTCTGGGCCAGGGCAAAAATTTTGACGCGCGGTGAAAACGCAACAATACCGGTGGTATTTTCAATTGAGTCTATCAAAGTCTGATAACCGGGGATTGTAAACTTCATCTCCTCATTGAGTAGAAATTCAGGATGGTGAATTTGTATATGCGATACTTCGTTGTTAAGTGCATCGCTAACCCTTTGGTTGATCCATCCCTGCATAATACCGATAAGCATTACAGCCCCAAATATGCCGATTGTAACGGCAATAATCACCACCAGGCTGCGTACTTTACTCCGCCATATATTTTTCCAAGCAATTGACCAGATCATAATAATTATTTTTATATGTTGATATTATGCCCTCAGCGCTTCTACTTCTTTAAGGCTGAAGACTTTTCTTAAAGGATAAAGACAGGAAAGAATGACCATAAAAGCAACAATCAATCCCTGCCATAAAACATACATGTCAACCCATTCGAGGGGCATTACGGCATCGAAACCCATGTCTTCCATAATTCTTGCCATGTCACCTGTGAACCTTATCGGGTATTCATGACCAAGATATAATAGCGGTAAACTAAGAACGATGCCCGAGAATACACCAATCAGGCCCATAAACATCATTTCGAACATGGTAATTACAGCCAGCTTATATCTTTTCATGCCGATGGAGACGAGTATGCCAAATTCACGTTTTCTTTCATGGATCATCATTAAAACAGTTCCAAAAATTCCGAAAAAGACAATAAAATAAAGGAGCCCGAGTATTAATTTACCCGACTGGTTATCGCTCTGAATCTGTTGTAGCAGTACTTTATTGAATTCCTTCCAGGTTTTAACGGTCTTATGATCATTCCCAACCATAGCCAGAATTTTGTTTTTTGTTTTCAACATATTCTGGTCAGAATTATCGTGCAGGTTAATGGCAATGGAAGTTACCCTTCCCTCAAGGTTATAAAGTTCACGGGCCTTGTTGATGTCCATATAAATCAATTTATTGTCGAGATCGGGTGCAGGTATTTTTATGATGCCCCTTACAGGATAAAGGCCGGCAGCAGTAGCCCCCTGGTACCCCTGCCCCATTAAAATCAGCGTATCACCCAGGGTAAGTTGAAGAAATTTTGCCAGGCGGTCAGACACCAGCACACCATCGTCACCTGTTACCAATGGATTGTTATTAAAGGAACATTGCTCAAGAATAACCGGCAGATATTTTTCAGCCTCCGTGTCTGACATTTTTATACCAGCCCTGAGCCCATCGGATGAGACAAAGGAACTATTCTTCAGTACCGAAAGCTTCTTAAGCAACTTTTCCGGTAACCCGTATTCTTTTAGTTTTTCTATAGCAGCAGGTGTAACCCTGTACTGCACTAACCTGCCGTTAGGGTTACTAAGGTTTAGTTCCCGCCCTGGGTCAACACCTACAACGGCTACTCCTTTGGTCTGATCGCCAGTGGAAGCAAGCGCGAAGGTTTCGAGGCGGGGCACTACTGCTTTTATCCCGGGCATTTTGTCCAACTGACCTATAAGCTCGATGTTGCTTTCAAACGAGTTATCAATGGTCATATCATCCAGGTAATCTTCATGCTGAACCTGCAGAAAACCCATATAAGACTCAATGGATAGCTTTATCATATGCCCGTAAGTACCAAGCTGGAATGAGCGCATGAGGATTACAAAAAAAACTGCGAATAAAATTGAAGATGCAGTGATAATGGTGCGCCTCCGGTTACGCCACAAATTTCTCCATGCTATTTTCAATAAGTTCATAATTTCCTTTTTTAAATCATTGTATTATCATTTAAACCTACCTCACCTGTTTCATATTTTGCTGCGAAAAGAAACTCTCCTGTATGGGGATATTGAATTTCACTTCCTCCAGGGTAACCACTGTTTTATGGTCTTTCTTATCGGCAGGCACCAGCTCAAAGCGTGTAGGTATAACCCTGCCTGACATGTTTTTTATTTCACTTCCTGTTTCGGTCTTGACAAGGTAATTATCCTCATCATAGTATTCAGCTTTCAACTGCAGGTATTCATCCTTTGTAATCCACAGAATGAGTTTTCCCCAGACAACCCCGGCATCTTCTTTGGGTATAAGCTGAATAACATGGCAAACTTTTCCCGAAATAGTTTCTATACCCATGATTGTATGGTTATAGTCTACGACAATTGAAGATTCATTCAGCAGGTCGTCGTTGGTAAAATCCGATCCCATCCAGCCCTGCGACAGCATAGAGGGAGGCAGTTTAATCATGCGGTTGATAACAGGGTTCCAATTCCACATCTCGTTGCCATGCTTCAAAAAGGCCTGACCTTTTTCTTTGGCAGGGGCAGTTATCAGCGCGAGTGAATATTTTGTCCCTTTTGTCCAGCTCTTGAAAGAGATGGTCCTTTCCCACGACGGCCTGATTATCTGCATGTTCATAATACTAAAACTTGACTCTTCACCACGCATTTTGGCATCTGCCCTTTTAACAATTTCTTTTGCATCCTGCGCAAATACATTAATACCCAGAAGTAAAGATGCAATCAGATATAAACTCGTCTGTTTCATGATACTGTTTTTTTATGAATACAAAATCTATGAATAAGTTCTTTTTTGATGTCTTCGATTGGAAAAATATCGGGTTTAAGAATATAATCTAATGTAATACCGTCAAGTAATGAATTAAAAATAATGGCATCCATAAAAGGGTTGGCTGAACCGGCGTTTTTAAAATATCCAAGCATTAACTGCATCATCGGTTCATAAAGTTCCTCAATTCTTTTTTCAACAAGCTTAAAAACTGATGGTTGCAAAGAAATGGCCATATATAACCTCCAAAATACCCTGTTTTTCTCAACAGTTTTGAATATTTCATTAATAAAAAACTCCATTTCATAAGTTTCAAGCACACCATCCTTGTTCGGGTCGAAAATTTCCAATACCTCATCCATCCCCTTGTTAAGAATGGCTTCGAGCAGGTATTCCTTACTTTCAAAATAGTTATAAAGCAGGCCCTTTGAAATACCTGCCTTTTTTGCTATCTGGCTGATTGTTGTATTCTCATAACCGTGCATCGCAAATAACTCCAGTGCCGTGTTCATAATCAGCACGCGTTTTTCATGCCTTATCTCTTCATATTGTTCTTCTGTTCTTGGTGACATACCTAAATAGTTTAGCTTTAAAACTGAACATTCAGTCAATAATACCCATTTAAAAAAAATGGCCTTTGCCATTACTTTTGATTGAACGTTTGGTCAAAGATAAAACATTCTACCCCCCTTTGTCAAGTTTTTTTTAATATTTTTTTCAAAAAACCCATAATAATTTTGTATTGCATTGTAAATCTATCTTTTAATAAAATAATGTATTTGCCTGTAACTTTTCGTAACTTCGTTCGTCATAGCCTTGAATTGTTTTACGAATGACCTTAACCGATTATAATAAAAGCGTTGACGATTTTGCTGACAGGCTTTACCGGTTTGTTTTGAAAACACTTCATGGCGAAGATGATGCCAAAGATGTTGTTCAGGAAACCTTCGCCCGCTTGTGGTCTAAGCTCGAAGAAGTATCGCCGGAAAAGGTAAAATCGTATCTTTTTACCACAGCCTATCACATTATGATAGATATGTTCAGAAAAGAAAAACGCAGAAGCGAGTATCAGCAAAAGTTTTCAGATGAAACGGGGCATTCAGTCAGCTATTCCGATTTATCTGAAATATTGCACGAAGCTTTAAAGAAGCTTCCTGAGATACAGCGATCGGTGATTCTTTTGCGTGATTACGAGGGGTATTCGTACGATGAAATAGCAGAAATAACAAAACTGAACGAGTCGCAGGTAAAAGTTTATATTTTTCGAGGAAGGATGTTCCTGAAAAAATATATCGGAAGTATTGAAACAGTAGTCTAAAAAAATGGCCATGACAATAAACAGAAACAATTACGAGGTTTACATCATTGATTATTATGATGGTAAGCTTACCCCGGTTGAATCGGCCGAACTGCTGTTCTTTTTGTCACAAAATCCCGAACTTGAAGAAGAGTTCAACATGTTCAGCGATAATAAGCTGGTTTCCGAGACGCAGCAATTAAACGATAAAGTTCACCTGTATAAACACTTCTCAGACATTGAAGAAATTAACGACAGCAACTTTGAAGAGTTATGTATTGCATTTGCAGAAGGTGAGCTGGATAAGAACACCGGGCAGAAGCTTTTATACTACCTGGATAAAAAACCGCGTAAGAAACTTGATTTTGAACTATATCAAAAAGTCCGGCTTAACCCCGATTTATCTCTCACGTACCCTCACAGGAACAAACTAAAACGTAACAAACCAGTTATCGTGAGCTATATCAGACCCCTGATTTATTTTAGTGCAGCAGCTGCCATCCTTATTATCTTGTTTTTAACCGGTATCTTCAAGAAAACACAGCCTGACCAGTTAATTTCACAAAAGGTACCTGCTGTAGTTATTAACAACACTGAAGATTCTTTTTTTAATAAATCAGTACCAAATGAAAAAGCAGATGCTCAAAATAATATGCTTACTAAGCAACCATTAAGAATTAAGAAAATAATTAAACCTGAAGATGACACTCCATCACATATGGAAAAAACAGAAACCAAATCAAAAATTAATGATGAATTACTTGCCATACATCGAGTCGAAATAAAATATCTGGAGAATTCGTATAATCCTGCACCTCTTTCACCAACGGTTAAAGCTCCTGTTATTACCTATGAAAACAATGGCGATTTTACTGAAGAAAAAACATTAAAATCACTGATTGCCGATAAAATAGTTACAAATGAAAATTTTAACCTCTGGGCCCTTGCAGAAGCAGGTATAAAAGGTATAAATTATCTTACCGAATCGGATGTAAAAATTGCAAGAAAAACAAATGAAGCCGGTAAAATTACCGGTATTGATATTGATTCTGAGACATTTGGAATATCTGCACCTTTGAATCAATAACTTCCTGTAACTTTTTCTTTAGAACGCCGTCTTACTCACAAAATCACAAAAACATTAAAATTATATAACAATGAAAAAACTGATAATTTTTATTTTGTTCTTATGGCTTATTCAAATCTGGATGTTCGCCCAGGAAATTGATTCTGCGGCAGTAATAGAATCTGAAGATGACACAGCCATTGAAATCGTTGATGACAACGAGGAAGGAATTAGTATTGAAATGGATGAAGTGGTAAAAGAGGAAAGAAAAGATACTACCCGTATCACCATAAAAGACAAAAACATTGAAATTATTGAAAAAGAAGACGGTACAGCAGTGGAAATACGCGATGCCGAGAAAAAAGATGGGGATGACAAGAAGGCACAAAAAGCCAAAAAGTTTAAAGGACACTGGACCGGTCTGGAACTAGGCCTAAATAACTTTCTGGATGCAGATTTTTCGATGAGCAGGCCTGCAGAATACAGTTGGATGGACCTTAACACAGGCCGTTCATGGAATGTAAACCTTAATTTCCACCAGACCAGCGTCGGAATTATTGGCAACCGCTTTGGTATGGTCACCGGGCTTGGGATAGAAATGAACAATTATCAATTTGATGGTGATAATTCCATCAGGGAAGAAAACGGGGTAATTGTTTCAAACGATCTCTCTGCCCTATCGCTGAATAAATCAAAACTTACCACTACGTTTCTTAATGTTCCCCTGTTGCTGGAATTGCAGCTCGGGCCAGAAAAACGCAGCAAACGGTTCTTCATTGCAGGCGGTGTAATAGGTGGATTGAAACTGGGTTCGCATACAAAAATTGTTTATCGCGAAGAGGGTACGAAAAGAAAAGAAAAAGACAGGGACGATTTTAATATAAATTCACTCAGGTACGGGTTCACCCTGCGCGCAGGTTACCACGAAGCAGAACTTTATGCAGTTTATTATCCGACTACTTTCTTTGAAAAAGACAAAGGTCCCGAACTGTATCCTTTCAACGTAGGGATTTCATTAGGGTTTTAAAATCTATCTGATAAAATGAAAGAGGCGCCAAGCGGGGTAATGCTCCCCTGGCTTGGCGCCTTTCTTTTTTCTTTGGAACATTTATCAACCATTCCACAACGGTGAGGGATAGATGCCATTTCCTGCATACTCCTTTAAACGGTCCATCACCATAGGTTTATCCTCCTGGTAAGTCACACCAAACCATTTGGCATTGCAGTCAAGTACCTTAACAGTCCCCGATTTGCTTTTAATTATTTCATCAATCACGATAGGGATATAAAACTCTGCTTTTGGGTTATTGATATTATCCTTTAAAAAATTTCTGAAAGAATCTTCTGCAAAATCGAAAAACGAAGGTGTAAATCCCCAGAAATTCATAGAAATAATAGTTTCAGGCGATAAATAAACATCATTACCCCCGGGTTCTTTGTAGTAAATCCCGTTATCATTTTTGCCAATCTGGGTACGTTCGGTTATTTTAATAAGGCAATCGTTGTTGTCTTTCTCGCATACTCCTCTTGAAACAAATCCGTATTCAGAAATTGTATTTTTAAGCTTGTAACCAACCATACAATATTGATTGGCGGAGGAAACAGCAGATGATGATAAAAATGATGAAACAGCCTGAAATGCCTCCAGTCCGTAAAAATCATCAGCATTTATCACAACAAACGGTTCTTTGATTTTTGACTTTGCCATTAATACGGCATGACAGGTACCCCATGGTTTTTTCCTGTCTTCGGGGCATTTAAACCCATCGGGCAGATGGTCAAGTTCCTGAAATACATAATCCACCTCGATTTGCCCTGACAGTTTTTCAATAAACACTTCTTTAAATTCATTTTCGATGTCTTTTCTGATTACAAAGACCACCTTGCCAAAACCTGAGCGTTTTGCATCAAAAACAGAATAATCAATTATTTTTTCACCTGCCGGCCCGAGTTTGTCTATTTGCTTTAAACTTCCGTAGCGACTTCCCATTCCGGCAGCAAGTATCAACAATGTTGGTTTCATATTTGAAAAAAGTTATGTTTTAAGGTTCAAAAATAACTATTCCTTTATTTTATTCTTAAAAAAAGTATTGAGCCTTGCATCATTAAATTATAAAATCACCTGATAGGGAAAAAAAACCCCGGCATTGGCCGGGGTATATTTATAGATAGGTTAATTACTCACCCGGAAATTTAAAAATGGCCTCATCAATAGCCACATCCACTTCGGCACTTTCTATGGATATTGTCTGTACAACCTGTCCCTGTACTTTAATGTCCATTTTAAAGGCCAGCATTATACCGTCTTTGATATCCTGGTAATCGCTGAAATAGGTATCCATTTCCTGTCCGCCTGCAGTGCTTCGCATTAATACCGGCATCATGTATTCGGTATCGAGAAAATAGATATTGGTTATATCGTCGGCATCGTTATTCTTGTTAAGTGTTACCTTTAACTTATAGCATTCGTTACCATCAATATTTTCTTTGCCTTCGAGAATAACTTCATGACCCTTTTTTGCATAATCTATAAACTGGTCTTCAAATTCAGATTGGGAGATGATGGTATTGGCTATTTCACCTTCAAGTTTCTGCGGATCAGAATTTCCGGTCATTGGGTTGATGGCCCATGCAGTTTTACCATCATATGCCTGAATCATCTTGTTTCCCTGAAAATCAATTTCAGTTTTGTAGAGGTTTGGCGCCTTTTTATAAATCGTAACAGCCAAATCGCCCATTGGTGTTGGCATTTTACCAACCAGTTTCATTGATTTGACAGCCTTTAGTTTCTCAATACCGCCCATGCTTTCAAGATAGCCGGCAAGTATCTCATCAACGCCCTGCGAAAAGGCAAAAGCAGTAAACAGCGTCATGAAAACGAATGTGGACAAAAGTTTTTTCATTGAATAAATAATTAAGATTTGGTTACTATTAAAGCGATGAAATTACATCTTTTTACTTTATAATGCATTTGTCATTCTTAAAATTTCTATTTTAAAATTACAAATCAGATGGTTTTTCCCCGATAATTAAAAACTTCGTTTCATATGGCCCAAAATCAATACTCATTTTTACCTGTTCATTATCCTGAATTGTGCTTTTCAGTATACTTATCTCACCGCTCATTGCATCCCAGAGCTGAACTGCCCCTTTACCCGTTAAGGTTGCATCCAGATGCAGTTTATCAAGGCCCTCGTTAAAAAAGAAATAAAGATCGGCATCCTGAATTTTGCGGTGCAAATACTTAACGGAAGGTGTTGGTTGTCCGAATCTTACATCAGGAGATGGCAAAGCTGATATAACCCTTTCGGTTAATTCGTCGGAAGGCTCCACGATAGCCCAATCCAGGCTTTCTGGTTTTGTTGCTTCCAAAAACGACTTTTCAACAACCATTGATGGCGTTTCACCAAGAAAAACCACTTTACCCCCGGACGCACCAAACGACTTAAGCTGGTTTAAAGCAACCCTGGAAATAGCAGTTGCAGAAGGTATAAGAATGGTATGGTATTTTTGTCCGCTCAGGTTTTTGAATGCACCGTTTTCTTTAACCAGAAGTTCCGTAAGCGTGTATTCATCAATAAAATCAAAATCATGCTGTTGCCCGAGTAATTGTTGCATGAGCTTAAGCACATGGTTATTCGACTCCTCATGTTCGAGCCAAAGGCTCATAGAAGGGTGGTATACGGCAATTTGTGCTGCCGGACGTCCTTGCGAAAGGAGGTAACTTGCACGGTGAATGTAACGGGCCACAGATGCAAATTCTTCCGATGCAGTCCACCCGTTCAAGCCAAGCTGCCCGTTGGTGGAAGCAGGGATAAACATCACTTCAACCATATTGATACCACGTACGAGTTGATGGTCTAATACCCATTTGGCCTCTTGTACATTTGGTTGAACATGATAAGCAGCAAAGCTTTCTGTAAACGCACGGGGCTTGCCGAAAATATGAGCCGCTGAAGAGGCATATTTCGGAAAATCAGAAACTTTGTCCGGCCATATCTGGTTCCAGATGGCGTCTACACCAGGCATCTGCACATCGCGCATGCATTTGAAGAAATCACCTTCACCATGCACCAGCCTCATCATTTTGTCCTCGCTGTTAAGATGAACGAGGTATTCCATGTTATGGGCAGCACACCAGTCGGCCTGCTGTTTGAAAAAATATTCCCCAAAAAGGCCCGACCATACATCCCAGTAATCAGCCTTCATTCTTTTTTGCTCATCTGTTAAAACAGGTGCAAAAAAAGATGCAACATAGGGCTCAATATCATAGCCTTTTTGTTCTTTAAATATTTCGAAAATCCTGTTTGTCCAGGGTATGCCCCTGATGCTGTAATCGGGCTCATCGCCTCTGAAACCAAGAACTGTTGTGCCAAATTCCTCTCCCACATATTTCTTATGTTCTTCATGCGTAAATTCCAAAAACTTTTTAGTAGCAGCCGGATCGAGATAATCTAACAATGAGTTGCTCGGGTCTTTGCCCCTCGTAGGGTTATTGACCGCCCTTGTGGGGGAACTGCGGAAATCGTGTTTAATAAGAGTTACATCCCATTGTCCTTCAGGGGCTTCCCACTGAAGAATACCGGAACTGACATCAAGTATCTGACTACTACTATCATTCATGTTGACAGCAATGGCACTATGAATGCCTTCGGACAATGTTCTCAAAAGTGTATCACCTTCAGACAGTTTTATTTTTTCGGCCACCACAAGCGCCTTCATTCTTAGTTCGGGTGCATCTGTAGTAAATTTACCCCCTGCAAACCCGCTGGGGTATTTTCCTTCATCTACGATCCATACGCGCATATTCCTTTCTTTTGCCAGTTCCACAGTACGTTTCACCAGGTTGAACCAGCCTTCCGACAGATAAGGGTGCCCCATGTTATAGCCTGACTCGAGGCTTACAATATGTACCCCCCTCTCCCTGAAAGCATCAAGGTCGCGGGCAATTACTTCATCGGTTACTTTTCCGTCCCATCCCCAGTAAAAAGAGATGCTGTATTCTACGGGTGGAGTTTTAAATTGTGAGGCAATATCCTTTACGCTGTTGTTGGTTAATTTCTGCCAAGGTCTTTCAACGCATGATGTTATGCCAAGCATTGTAAGAACGGCAAGCAATGTAAAAACCGGTTTGTTGTTCTTCATAATTATTGTTTTTTCGTTCCGGCTGATAATTTCATCACCGAAATTTTTTTTGTTTCAATTTTACAACAAATTATAATTTTTTCAGTTCGGCGGTTTTAACTTTTGAATCGGGAACCGCTTCACATCTGTTCGTATTAAAATTGTACACATTCTTCAGTACAAATGTCGGAACATCTTTCTTTTTGGTGGTTTTAACATTATTAAAATCAGCATTTTTAACATTATCAAGGATAAATGCCGGTCTGGGATCTTCGTCCATAAAACGTATTTCTACATTGTTTAGTTCAATTCCATCAACATGGCGGATAAAAAAGCCATAAGCCGGTATTTTACCAAAATACATGGGGTCGGGATATCCGTCTTCCAGTTCGGGAACCTCAATTTCACCATATTCCTTAGGTGCACCACCTTTGGCAAGAATCAGAATGTTGCTGAGTTTCACATCTTCCACAGGGTAACCGGGAATTCCCAGTATCAGTGATGCATCTTCGGGATTTGCATTATTCACGATCACATTGCTGATAGAAATACGCTTCATTGATCCTATCTCCATTCCTTCGGGAGCGCGCATGCGCCTGCCAAGACGAAGGAAAAACGGGGCATTGGTGATGTCGTTCATTGTTAGGTTAGATATGGCAATATCTTCAAGAATCCCTCCGTCAACGGTTTCAAGGGCTAAACCCCTGCAGTGGTCAAAGGTACAATTGGTGATGGTAATGTTTTTAAACCCGCCATTTGATTCAGTCCCGAATTTAATACGCCCGGTAACAGGGCCTCCATCGGGAGCTTTTTTCTGGGTTTTTTTATAAGTGCCGTTAAGAAAAGAACCTTCGTTGTATCCGGTCACCATGCAATTGGTGATCATTACATTTTCTGTGACACGTGCATACCCCAGCGCGTATGAACTTTTCAGCACAATGGCATCGTCATTGGGCGAATTGATCATGCAGTTAGAGATGGTAACATTTTTACAGCAGTCAATATTTATTGCATCACGGTTGGTATCTATTCGCAGGTTATCAATGGTAAAATTGTCAACACCTGTAGGGAGAATGGCAAAATGGCCGCATGTAAGCATCGTAATATCCCTGATGACGACGTTACGGCAGTTCTTAAGCGCGATGGCCTTGTTACCCTCTCCCTCTTTTTCGGTATCCCAGCGACGAAGACCTTTTCCGTAGATCATGCCCGGTCCGGAAATTGAAATATTCTCGAGTCCTTCTCCCCAGATAAGGCTGTTATGCCAGTGGCTGTGACCGTGATCCTGGTACATATTCCACTCGTTGGGCTCGGCAACATCGTACATTCCGCCATGTTCGGCAGGATTGGCAGCGAGAATAACAGCACCATGATCGAGATACAGGCCGATATTGCTTTTCAGCCTGATAGAAAAACAAAGGTAGGTACCTGCCGGAAAATGGATGGTGCCACCACCATATTTGACAGCAGAATCAATGGCGTTGTTTATAGCCGGAGAATCCACTGTTTTGCCATCACCGGCCGCACCATAATCTTTAACATTGTAAACTGCGGCTTCAACTGCACAAACAGTTAATACAGTGATAAATATTAAAACCAGGTATTTTTTCAATCTGTTTATCATTTTAATTATCTTTTTGTTGTGTGTTTTTGTAAACAATAGCATCGCCTTCTTCAACAGTGAGATGAAGGCCGGAAACATCCAATCCTTCGACATTTTCAATAATAAACCCTTTTTGAGCAATAATGTTGCAATCTTTAAAACTCACATTTTGGATAGGGCTCTCCTTTAATCCGTACATATCGCCCACCGAATTAACCTTGCCGTTTATATTTATGATGGTTATATTGCGTACAACCGGCAGCGGATCGGAAGGGGGATTGATCGGTGGCACCATGCGCCATTCCATATTGAATTCAAAAGCCTTTCGTGTGTTGTTAAGTACAATATCACGAAAGGTAATGTTCTCCACCACCCCACCGCGGCTGGGCTGTGATTTGAAACGTATCGGCGCCCAGTTATCGGCTTCCATTACGCAATCGCGTATCTCCACATTGCGTATCCCGCCAGACATTTCGCTTCCCATAGCCACTCCGCCATGACCATACCGAAAACGACATTTTTCAATAAGTATCTCTTCCGCCGGAAGGTTTACCCTTCTTCCATCCTCATCTTTGCCCGATTTTATCGAGATACAATCATCGTTCACATCAATGTCACAACCGGAAATCCTGATACGTTTTCCTGAATCAATATCTATACCGTCTGAGCTGATAATATGATGTTCGGCTGTGATGGTAAGGTTTTCAATCAGTACATCGGTGGAGTATAGAATAAAAAGCCCCCAGCATGCCTGGTTTTTAAGCGATATTCCCGAAACCAGCACATCGTTGCAATTCTGAACGGCGATCAGGCGCGGCCTGCCAACTTTCAGGTCGTTGTTGAAACGCGGATAGCGTTCCATCCATTTTTCACCCGATCCGTCAATGGTACCTTCGCCTGTAATTTTAAGCCCTGTCATGTCGAAAGCGTTTACCAGGGCCGAAGTCCAATCACACTCCACGCCCTCCCAACGGGTAAAAACCTGCGGATAGTCATCGGGGTTTATTGTACCTTTCAATATCGCGTTTTTTTCAACATGCAGGTTTACACCCTGTTTCAAAAACAGCGCACCGCTTAGGAAAGTTCCTTCAGGGATTACAACAGAACCCCCACCGTCTTTTGCACACTTATCAATGACAGACTGAATGGCCGTGGTATTTAAAATCAGCCCGTCGCCAATGGCGCCAAAGTCGGTAATAAGATAATTCTTTTCCGGCACTGCACTCCGTAAAGGGCAAAAACTAAAAATTATAATTGAAATCAAATTAATTGCAGTATAAATTTTAACCATAGTACAATGTTTTTCAAATAATTTTAGACTAACTGAAAAATTATACAATAATAATGCCCTGAATTGAGCCGTGCAAGAAAACCGGTAAAATATTATGGTGAAAACTACTATAGCTGAAACAGGATTATTGGAGACAGGAAATATTCTTATGAACAGCGAAGCTTTAACTGAAGGTAATTTTTCTGATTTATGCCTATAAGATTATTTCGTGCATTCGTGATTGCATAGTTTTTGAAAAACCTCCAACTCAATTTTCCCCCGCCCGGATTTGGATTAACCGAATAAAAGTTATATTTGCAGCGTAACCTGAACAGAATGAACACTCCTATTGAAAACAATCATCATGACAACTAAAACCAATACTGCCACAAAAACCCAACCTGCTGATTTTAACCATATCGGAGGAAAACTCAGCATTGTTGAAAAAGTAGGTTACGGACTTGGCGACACTGCTTCGAATATCCTTTACCAGGCATGGAATTTTTTCCTGATGATCTTCTACACCGATGTGTTTGGCATTGATGCCAGAATCGCCGCTTTTATGTTTCTTATTACCAGGTTGTGGGATATGATTACCGACCCGATTATGGGTATGATTGCTGACCGCACCAATACCCGCTGGGGAAAGTTCAGACCTTACCTTTTATGGATGGCTGTGCCTTTCGGTCTACTGGCTTTTGCCATGTTTATTACACCCGACTGGGGACAAAACATGAAGATTGTATATGCATACGCCAGCTATATTTTGGCTACGATGGCTTATACGGCTATCAATATTCCCTACTCCTCTATGATGGCTGTTATCACACCGAATCCGAAAGAACGTACAACCCTTTCACAATACAGGTTTTTCTTTGCATTTATAGGTCAGTTATTAATTACCACTTTCACACTTCCTTTGGCTAAGTTTTTCGGGAATAATCCTGCACATTCAGGTTACAATGAAACTTTGGGTTATAGCCAGGTATTGGGATACCAGACCACCATGGGTGTATTTGGCGCCATAGCCATTGTTCTGCTGGTAATTACATTTCTTACCACCCGCGAACGGGTGCAACCACCTAAAGAGCAAAAAACTTCATTCCTTGATGACCTTAAGAATGTTTCAAAAAACTTTCCCTGGTTAATTATTTTCATTGCCTGTGTTTTCTGGCTTATTCACAACATGATACGCAACGGGATGGTGGCCTACTATTTCGATTATGTGAACGGGCAGGGTAGTAAAGTATTGTGGACCTTTTCAATAGGTGTGTTTAATCTCGATTTTGATCAAACCACTACTTTTTTAACCATTGTGACTTTCGGGATGATTGCCGGGGTTTTGCTTTGTACACCTCTTAAAAAATATTTTGACAGGAAAACCGTGATTATTTTTCTTACACTCGGCCTTGTAATTACCAATGCAATTTTTTACTGGCTTTCACCGGAAAATTTTGTTGTGCTTTGTATTGTTAATACTTTCTGGGCTATTGTAGCCGGTGCTTTACCTGTCTTTTTATTTGCAATGTTTGCCGATGTGGCAGACTACCACGAATGGAAATTCGGGCAAAGAGCCACCGGTCTTGTTACTGCCGGTATTATGTTTGCCATAAAGCTGGGTGTGGCCATCGGAGGATTTTTAGGTTTATTTATTCTCGGATACTATGGATATGCCAAAAATGTACCGGTAACACCCGAGATTATTAGCGGGATAAAATTACTTTTCAGCCTGATTCCGGCAGGATTTATCCTGATTTGCGGTGTGATTCTGTATTTTTATCCTCTAAACGAAAAAATGCTGGCAACAATTGAAACAGACCTGAAAGCAAGAAAAGAAGCTGAGAAGAATTGAAATATTTTTATTTTTTAACTATAAGAGGCTGTGTAAAAAGTCAATAGGTAACGTCATTGCGGAAGGCACGACCGAAGCAATCTCTTGAATAAGAGGAGATTGCATCTCCCGATAAATCGGGATCGCAATGACGGTTTCAAAATGACTGACTTTTAAGACACCCTCTTCGTCATATTAAAACATCCATGAAAGACATCATCAAAAGCAAAGGCGATTTTACACTGCCCGGAGAGGCCGGATACGAAGATTTAACACTAAAGCTTGCAGAAAAATGGGGGGCAGATGCCATCAGGGACAGCGACGGTACGGTCTTGTCTGATAAAATCGTATCAGCCGATTACGATATCTATTCAACCATCTGCCTGGTACGTGCAGATAATACATGGGCAAAAGCCAACCGGGATAAACTTCAGCAAAACTACCTGATGAGTTTCCCGGTGGTTGCTGAAGACAGTCAGATTGAGATTGATTTACTAAAAGACTATTTCAGGGAACAGTTTGAAGTCAATTTTAATGATGATCCTAAAAAATGGTGGCAGGTTTTTGACCGAACCACCGGTGAAGAGGTTTCAAAAGAAAACTGGACTTTTAACGCTGTGTCCGGAACAGTGATTGTAAAGAATGTCACGAAATGGCACAAATACACGGTAAATTTCCTGGCCTACCGTATCTGGGAAGCTATTTCGATGTACAACCACATTACCAACAACTGGGGCGACAGGGAACACCAGATGCCTGTTGACCCGATATATCCCGAAACACAGCAGTTTATGCTTGGTTATCTGCAAAAATGGATTGATGAGCACCCTAAAACTAAAATTGTACGTTTCACCTCTATGTTTTACAATTTTGCCTGGTTTTGGGGAGACCCTTCCTTGCAAAGGTTTCATTATGCCGACTGGGGATCTTATGAAATGACGGTAAGCCCGCGTGCCATGCAGCTTTTTGCAGAAACCAGGAGCTATGAAATGAACAGCGAAGACTTTGTAAACGCTGGTGCATACTGCACAAGCCACAATGTGCCCTCGAAAAAACTGCTCGATTGGATGGATTTTATGAATGAATTTGTCGTTAATTTCGGCCGCAAATGCATTGACCTGATACATGCAGCAGGTAAAGTCGCCTACATGTTTTACGACGACCACTGGGTAGGAACCGAACCTTATGGAAAACGTTTCAAAGATCTCGGTTTTGACGGGCTTATAAAGTGTGTTTTCAATGCCTTTGAAGCCCGGTTGTGCTCGGGTGTTCAGGGAGTGAAAACCAAAGAATTACGTTTACACCCTTATCTCTTTCCTACCGGACTAAAAGGTGAACCCACCTTTATGCCAGGCGGCAATCCTGCACTTGATGCAAAAAGATTCTGGGCCGATATCCGCCGCGGGTTGTTAAGGGCTCCTGTTGACCGTATCGGATTGGGCGGGTATCTTCACCTTGTACAGGATTTCCCCGATTTTGTGGATGCAGTTAAACACATCACCCGGCAATTCCGCACCCTGAAACAATTTCATGCCGAGGGTGCCCCTTATACCGCGCCCCTCAAGGTAGCCATTCTGACAGCGTGGGGAAAATTGCGCTCATGGGTATACGTGGGCCATTTTATTCACGGTATGGAACTGTACGAAGTTACCGAATCGCTTGCAGGACTGCCAGTTGAGGTAACCTATATAAGTTTTGATGATATTCTGAAAAAGGGTATCCCACAGGACATACATGTAATAATCAATGCAGGAAAGGCTGGCACAGCATGGAGTGGTGGCGAACACTGGAAAAATGAAAAGATTTTGGAAACGGTTACCCAATGGGTTGCACAGGGCGGCGGTTTTATCGGGGTTGGTGAACCCTCGGCAGTTCATTCCACAGGTCAGTACTTTAGGTTATCGCATATTCTGGGTGTTGATAGAGAAACAGGCGACACATTAAGTAATGTTAAAAAAGAACCTGTAAATCTTCCAAATAATCATTTCATTGCTAAAGACCTCAAAGATGAAATTGATTTGGGTAAAACTACCGACGACATATATCTCTCAGGCAAAAACGCAAAAGCGCTTTCAAATAAAAACGGTTTGTCAAAAATCGTTGTGAATGAATTTGGCAAAGGGCGTTCTATTTATTTTTCCGGATTTAAATTTACACCCGAAAATACCCGTTTACTTCACAGAAGTCTGTTCTGGGCTGCAGGGCGTGAAGACGATTTCAAGCCCTGGACATGCAGCAATGTGCACACCGATTGTGCTTATTACCCGAAAACGGGTAAACTTGTGGTAATCAGCAGCAGCGATAACACTGAGATAACCAGAGTATACGATGGGAGAGGCAATGCCTCTGAGGTAACCATAGAACCACACGGAATTAAGATAATTGATATTTGATTGGTGATAATCCTATTAAACTTTCCAAAAGTTCTGTAACTTTTGGAAAGTTTGCTGAAGCATTATCTTCCCATTGATTTTTTCAGCTTGACTATTTCAATCCCGGCATCAATAATGGCTCCCAGACCATGTGTTTCACCGGTACGTGCCGGTCTGTTGTAATAAAACACCAGATTGTCCTCAATTCCTGTCCCGACACAAATGTCTTTCAGATTTCCATCAACAGTTATTTTATGCTCTTTCAGGCCGTCCCAGCCGCGCAATGCAATGGTGGCATAGCGCTTGTCAATCCATCCTTCATTAACCGCCCTGGCGATGGAATAAACAAACATGGCCGTGCAGGATGATTCGGTATATGAATCCGGTTTATCCAGCACCTGGTGCCACAGTCCGTCTCCATTCTGGTACTTGGCAATTCCCAGAATCTGACGCTCAAGATTTTTAAGCAATGTTTCCCGCTGCGGATGGTCTTTTGGTAAGAAATTCATCAGGTGAACCTGCGCCATCATAATCCAGCCGTTACAACGTCCCCAGTGGGCAACACCATTGCGGTCAAGATCACTGTAATAGCAATGGTAGTAAAGCTCCTTTCCGGGATGCCACAGGTAATTGGTAAAATTAAAAACCTGCTTCAAGGCATCGTCAAAATATTTTTTATCACCAGTAAGATTGCCCATCCTGGCAAGGAAAGGAACACACATATACAGGTCATCTGCCCAAAGGGTCATTTCATGCGGGCCTTTGCGCACCAATGTTCCGTCAGGCAGCCGGTCCTGAACCTTCATGATATGATTTGCGCTTTTATCAATATAATCCCGATACTGCTTATTATTTACAATATTATTCACTTCGATAACACTGGCTCCCATAGCGCCGCAATCATCCAGTTCTTTCATTGCCCAAAGCTGCCCATATGGCCAGCGATAATGAGGCCTGTCATTTTTAAACCGTTTCTGAAAAAATTCGTAGTTTTCCATTCCGTTGGCCACATGCTTTATGGGATGATTGGTATATTTTTCATCCTTCAGGAAGGCCCCAAGGTTGATCATCGCCATGTTCAGTACTCCCAAGGTATATCCCCACTCTGTAAAATGGTCGGCAAACCTTACCTCTACATTTTCTGGTATTTCATTGGCATTTTGAAAAATTTTGCCCGATACTGCATCCCTGTATGCAAATGTTGTATTTTCAATAATCCTGTCAGCTATCGTCCTCACAATAGCTTCATCCGGATTTTTTATTTGTCCGGAAACCTGAATGACAACCAAACTACAAAATATTAAAATAATTAACCGCTGCATTTTTCCCCCTCCTTAGTTTTAGTTAATAAATTCTGTAAATTGTTTTTATCATATTCTTTAGCAAAGAATTAAATATCAAATATAGCTATTATCATCAAAACATGAACCACTATACCGCTATGAAGTTACAGATATGATTTAATAAATATTATGCTGATCTAAGATAATCATAAACAGTTTTTACACTGTTTGACCATTTTTTTGTTAATTTAACTTTTTAAGTATCGGGAAAGATTAAAATAAAACTTAACAGAATGATGAAAAAAATTCTGAGTGTAATATTTGTGGTAATGCTTACAGGATTGATGATGAATACATTATCCTATGGGCAGGGTCCCGGAAACATTCATAAACAGGTACAATACCTTTCCGGTACCGGCTACAATCATACTGTGATATGGGATTTCTTCTGTACAGGTGGACGCAACAGCGGGTTCTGGACCACCATTGAAGTACCTTCGTGCTGGGAGCAGCAGGGTTTCGGTACTTACAACTACGGGAGGGACTATAATACCTATGGCAGAGAATTTAAATATGCTGATGAAAAGGGTATTTACAAGTTGAAATTTACAGTTCCCCATGAATGGAATGATAAAAATGTAAATATTGTTTTTGAAGGGTCAATGACCGATACCGAAGTTAAAATAAATGGCATGGCAGCAGGGCCTGTTCACCAGGGTTCGTTTTACAGGTTTAAATACGATATTACCGATAAACTGAATGTAGCAGATACCAACCTGCTTGAAGTCACCGTAAGTAAAATGTCTTCGAACGTCTCGGTGAACCGTGCAGAAAGGTATGCTGATTACTGGATCTTTGGAGGGATTTACCGGCCGGTTTATCTTGAAGCATTCCCGAAAGAACATATTCCGCATATTGCAATTGCGGCTAAAGCAGATGGTTCTTTTCTGATGCAGGTTTATACCACTGGCCTTAATTACAAACGGTTGATATACACTGAAATAACTGACTCAAACGGAAAAATTGTCGGAACAAATACCAGCCCTGTAAAACCGTCTGATACGCTGGTGATTGTGAACATGAATATTGAAAACCCAAAAAAATGGACGGCAGAAACACCCAATTTGTATAAGGTACATGCAGCATTATGCGATCAGGATAAAAAAGTTCTTTACCAGATATCAGAAAGATTTGGTTTTCGCACCATTGAAGTAAGGCCTGGAGACGGGATATACATCAACAATACAAAGGTGAAGATGAAAGGAATTAACCGGCATGTTTTCTGGCCCGAAAGCGGCAGGACCATCAACCGCGACATTGATCTGATGGATGTAAAACTTATCAAAGAGATGAACATGAATGCCGTTAGGTGTTCGCATTACCCGCCCGACAAAAGTTTTCTTGAGATCTGTGATTCACTGGGATTATATGTACTGGATGAACTTGCCGGATGGCAGAATGCTTACGATTCAAAAGCTGGGGCAATTTTAGTGAAAGAGATGGTGATGCGTGATGTTAACCACCCCTCTGTTATATTCTGGAGCAATGGTAATGAAGGCGGCCATAACTTAGAACTGGATGATGATTTTACCCTTTATGATCCCTCAAAACGAAAGGTAATTCACGCTCATCACCGACCTGGAAATGCTTTTAGCGGTATAGACTGCAACCATTATGAAAATTATGAAGGAGTAAAGAAAATTCTTGCAGGTCAAACCATTTATATGACCACAGAGTTTCTGCACTGCCAGAACGATGGCGGAGGCGGTGCAGGTTTGTACGACTATTGGGAACTCATGAGAAATTCCCCGCTGTCTGCCGGCGGTTTTTTATGGGCATTTCTCGACGAAGGCATTGTACGCACAGATATGAATAATACCATTGACGTGAACGGGGTGAACGCCCCCGATGGTTTGGTCGGCCCCTACCGGCAAAAGGAAGCGAGTTTTTACGCCATTAAAGAAATACTTTCTCCTGTTTATATTGCAATGGATAAATTACCTGAAGATTTTAGCGGAACTATTACTGTAGAAAACAGGTACGAATTTACCAACCTAAACCAATGCTACTTTGAATGGATGCTGGTTAATTTTCATACTCCCAACGATAACCACCCGGGCTTTAAAACTGTTGTGCAGGATACAGTACAAGGACCTGACCTTCAACCCGGTGAAAAAGGTGTTCTTAGATTACTGTTACCCAATGAATGGAAAAAGTCGGATGCACTTTTTATAAAAGCCTTCGATCCTTATCAGAACGAAATTTTGTCTTGGAGATGGAAAATTAAAAATAATAAAGAAATTTTGAAGCAATTCATCTCCTTCGACTGTGATAATGAAATGCAAATAGATGAAAACGATACGATTGTAAAAGTTAGTGTTAAAAAATTCTCAATAGCCTTCGATAAAAGAGATGGTAAAATAATCAAGGTAACAAGCACAGGTGGTACCCCCATGAGTTTTAACAATGGACCTGTTATGGCAACAGGTGGTGAAAAGCTCAGCAGTTTCAAGGGTTATTCCGAAAAAGAAGGATATGTGCTTGAGGCAGGTTATACAGGTGGTTTAAAAACTGTAAGATGGAAGGTATACAGCAACAGCCTTGTTGAAATGAATTATCAATTCAGCTTAAGCGGAGAGTATCATTACACCGGGATAAGTTTCAATTTTCCGGAAGACCACATAATGAGTGCAAAATGGCTTGGAAACGGGCCATACAGGGTATGGAAAAACCGAATGTATGGCGTTACCCTCAATATATGGCAAAATGCATATAACAATACAGTAACCGGGTATTCACCCTGGCATTATCCTGAATTTAAAGGATACTATTCAGATATTGCCTGGATGGAACTTAACACCGTGGAAGGAAAAATATTTATTGCTTCGCCGCAGGAAAATCTTTTTGTAAGGTTATTTGACTTTTACAGTCTTCCGGGAATAACCCATCATCCTGAATTGCCCCCGGGAAGTATTTCATTTCTTGAGCATATTCCCCCAACAGGTACCAAAATGAGCAAAAAAATAAACATGCACCCTGAACTTCTGGGACCACAAAGTTTTAAAAACAATGTCGACGGTACTTTTTCGAGGACAATTTATTTCTTTTTTGGTATCTTGCAGTTATAAAAAAATTCATTTTAAAACTTGAATTCTGCCATGGTTAAGAAAATAGTTTCACCTATTATCATTTTGTTGTCTGTCATGATATTAAGTTCATGTAAAGATAAAATTGATAGGGCCCACATGAAGATTGACAGGGAGGCCCTTGTTAAAAGACATACCGTGAAAGTTGAAAAATTCGATTCGCTGGCTTCCTTAACAGTTGGTAATGGTTCGTTTGCTTTTACGGTTGATGCCACCGGACTTCAAACATTCCCGGGACTTTATGAAAAAGGCATCAGTCTTGGAACACAATCTGAATGGGGATGGCATAGTTTTCCTGATACCTCCGGATTTGAATATGAGGAAATACTTAAAGAATACGACTTTTATGGCCGCCAAGTCACCTTTAATTACCAGTGGCAGCATCCTGAAAGAAAAAAAACAGCTTCGGATTACCTGCGGCAAAATCCGCACCGGCTGCATCTCGGCATTGTCGGGTTAGAAATATACGATGAATCCGGAAGGGAGATATCCCCTGAAAAAATCACCTCTATCCGGCAACAACTTAACATGTGGAAAGGAGAGATAAAGAGCTTTTTTAAAATCGGGAAATATCCTGTTGAAGTTACTACCTATTGCCACCAGGAACTTGATATAATAAGCGCACAAATAAAGTCTGAACTGCTGAAAACCAGCAGGATAAAAATACGGCTTAAATTCCCTTACCCAACAGGTAAGCATGTGGACAGCGGATGTGACTGGACGAAACCGCAAAAACATAGTTCGGTGTTTATCAAAACCGGCGACAATTATGCCACCATACAAAGAACCATTGACTCCACAACCTATTACGTGTCTTTAAGGACAGAAAAAAAAGCCGAAATAATACAACATGCACCTCATTATTTTCTTATTAATCCAGATACAAACGAGGATGAATTTTCCTTTTCATGCTTATTTTCTCCGGAAGACAATAATCCGGATGTAGCCAAATTTTTAGCAGTTGAAACCAACAGTATTGACAAATGGAAAGAATTCTGGAATACCGGCGGCGCCATTGACTTTTTTGGAAGCAAAGACCCACGGGCATTTGAACTCGAACGCAGGATAATTCTTTCTCAATACCTTATGAAAGTGCAATGTGCAGGCAATTATCCCCCCCAGGAAACAGGCCTTACCTTTAATAGCTGGTTTGGTAAATTTCATCTTGAAATGCACTGGTGGCATGCGGTACATTATGCCCTTTGGAACCGTGTCGAACTGCTTGAAAAAAGCCTTGGTTATTACGCGCTAATTGCCGATGAAGCAAGAAAAACTGCTGCAAGACAAGGTTTTAAAGGCTTAAGATGGCCAAAAATGACTGACCTTACCGGTATTGACAGCCCTTCCGGCATAGGGCCTTTCCTCATCTGGCAGCAACCACACTTTATTTATTTTGCCGAACTGTGTTACAGGCACCGTCAGGACAGTCTTACACTAAAAAAATATGCCGGACTGGTATTTGAAACCGCCGATTTTATGGCCTCGTTTGCTCATTATGATGAGCTAAATGACAGGTATGTGCTCGGCCCGCCAATGATTCCTGCCCAGGAGTGTTTTAAACCCGAAGTAACTTTCAATCCACCATACGAACTTGCCTATTGGCACTGGGGATTGTCAACGGCACAAAAATGGCGAGAGAGAATGGGCATGTCCAGAAATCCTGAATGGGACAGTATAATAAATAAGCTTTCTCCACTGGCTATTTCAGAAGGTATTTATCTTCTCGCCGAAAGTGCCCCTGATTCCTATACTGAAAAACATAATTATGACCATCCGGCCGTTTTCGGGGCACTTGGCAAACTACCGCTTACTCCGCTAGTAGATACATCGGTAATGCATAAGACATTCAATTATATCTGGGACAACTGGCAATGGGAAAAGACATGGGGATGGGATTTCCCCCTCACAGCCATGACTGCCACACGGTTAGGGCTTCCTGAAAAAGCTATAGATGCATTATTTATGGATATCCCCAAAAACACATTCCTGGCAAACGGGCACAATTACCAGGATCAGAGGCTGCGAATCTATCTTCCCGGAAATGGCGGCCTGCTTACTACCGTGGCAATGATGTGTGCAGGATGGGATGGTTGTGAGATTGAAAACCCGGGAATCCCTAAAAACGACCAGTGGAAAGTGAGGTGGGAAAATCTGGCAAAGATGCCTTAAATATTATTCCTTTATAAGATTGAATGAGAAGTAAACAACCTACAGAAAATTCTAATAATACAGGAGAATTCGGCAGGAAAAATATCTGACGTGAAATCAATGATGAGAATTGCACCGATTCGATCGTATTTTATATGGGATTTTATATCTGCTTTTCTAAAAATCTATCAGTTTTGCCGTTTATGGCCACAATATGGGCACACCACCCAAAGGTTCTCCAACTGGCTGAAACAATTCTCGCATAATACTACTTTTTCTATAACCGATTTCATTGGAATAGATGACCTAACAGTAAAAATTTCAGGAATCTCCTTAAGAAATCCCGACTCATTGCCTTTTTCTGTGATTAAAAAAAGTTTATCTTTTGCCCTTGTTATGGCTACATAAAACAAACGCCTTTCTTCCTCTAAAAGTAAATCATGGTTTGCTTTTTTTATTATCTGAAATATCCTGTCTTCAAGCCAAATATCAGGAAAACCTCCATTTCCTTCAGTCAGGCCGATAATAAAAACTACTTTTGCTTCAAGGCCTTTTGAGGCATGTATTGTTTTTGCCTGAACTTTTATACCTTCCTTCCTGAAATGATTAAAATAGGGAGAGAACATCTTGCTTCTGCGATATAAAAATAGAATATCATCATTTTTTAATCCTTCCTCCAGTAATTCATTTACTTTATCAGCACAAAACCGGATATTTTCATCTTCACTACCACCGGCAAAAACAACAATTTTATGTTCTGATCTTTTTGAAGCTTTTAAATCTTTATCTATTTTATATTTATTGTATTTGATAACCTCATTGCTCGCTTCAACAATATTTTGTGTGCTCCTGTAATTTAAATTCAATTTTATAACCTTTGCATTTTTAAAATGTTTTTCAAACTCAACAATATAATTTACGTTTGAACCCCTGAAACCATAAATGCTTTGCCAATCATCCCCGACACAAAAGAGTTGGGTTTTTTCAGTTATCAAGAGTTTTATTAATTCAACCTGTAAACTATTAACATCCTGAAATTCATCTACAAGAATATACTGGTATTTATTTCTGTATTTATTGGCAATGTCTCTATGATTGGTAAATAACGAAGTCGTTCTTGAAATTAAATCATTAAAATCGAGATATGATTTGTTAATACAATAGCTAATATATTTATTTAAAATCGGGATGGCCAGCTCGTAAAAAATCCGCACCCTTTCGTGCTGATCGTTTCTTGCTTTCTGCAAAACACAGTCTGTTTGAATGTTTTCGACCTTGATCATGTCGGTAATGCGCATAATTTGCTGAACGAAGTCTTTAACATCCTCATGGTAACCATTAAATTCTTCTTTAAATGAAAGGTGTATTGTTTTTTGATAATTTGAAGGCAAACGGCTTTTAACAATATTATCGAGTATATGGTTAAATAATGCCGAATCTTTTGTCATATTCTCAAAAGTCTTCACCAGCAAAAGGTTCCCCTTATGAAATTGTTCTTCTTTGTTTTTAATAGAATAGCTTTTATCACTTACGTGTTCAATATATAAATTAGCTTCGGGTATATAAAAATCTGGGTGAAATGAAAAGTCCTTAATATTCAGTAAAGGTTCGTATTCATATTTTATATTATGCCTGTAAAGCCAATCAGCAATGAATTGCTCGGATTTTGAGCGTACTTTGGTGCCATCTAAAGTTGTAAAATATTTGCCATCTTTGGGAAGATACCCCGGGTGGTCTTTTTTTAAGTGAATTTTATCAATAATGTAATCAAGAATATAACGTTTAAGTTGTATCAGATAACCGGTATCATTGCACTCCTCAATTAAAAGTTTATGTATAACTTCAAATACAGTTTCTGGTGCAACATGCTTTGAAAGTACATCCTCATCATTCTTTTTTTCATCTCCGATAATTCTGAACTTATTATCAAATTCGTTTACCCCGTAATTTCGCAGAATGCTATAACAAAATGAATGAAAAGTCCTGATCGTTAAAGAATCAATCCACTTAAACTTCTTTTGCTGATAATACCGCTCCTTTTCCTTATTCTCTTTGCTTAAGCGCTTGTTTAGCAAGAATTTTTCATAATTACCGCTTGAATCAGCCGAAATAATCAACCGGTCAATCATTTCATTTGTAGCATTCTTTGTAAAGGTAATGGCCAATATATTTGAAGGGCTAACTCCTTTTTCATCAATTAAATAAATGATTTTCTGCAACAATGTTTTTGTTTTTCCAGAACCTGCACCCGCCAGCACCAAAAGCCTTTTTTCTTCGCTTACAACAGCTTCATGTTGTTTTTCGTTTAAAAAACTTAAATCGGTATTTAATGATGTTATCACTCTGCTTTTTTTGTCAAATATCGGAAATTATTCTCTTTAATGCCCTGCAGGAGTATCTCAACCGGTCTTGGGATATCAAACAATAAGGTTATGAATCAAAATTGATATTTAACTCACTGAAATATTTAACCTTAAAGGCCATTAGCAGGATTTCACGGACAGAATGATAAATCTCCATAAATCGGGTAAAATACGGCTGGAAACCCAATTCATTATCTAGAAAAAGCACACCCCCATGCTACAGGAATAAATGGGTAATGTACCTGTAAATTGATTAATAGGAGATATACATAATAGGTTCATCGGGAAATTCAAGCTTTAGCCTTCCTGATATCAAATCATTTGAATATCAGTTCACTAAGCCCCGGAAAACAGCCATTTTTAACCTCGGGTTTTGAGTAATCTTATCATGCATCCGTTTGCTATTGTTGTCGACCTGGGCATAAAAATTTGCCAGACAGGCAGTATACCTGTCTCTGGGACACTTAACCCAATTGATTATCTCCCGTGTGATTGTAGAACGTGACCTGCTTAACTGAATCGCGATATAACTCTTTTATCGTTTTTCATTTAATAATGTCTCTATTATTACCATTTCTTTTAAGGTTAATCTTCTGTATTTTTTTGACTCCATACTACAAATCTAAGAATTTGATTTGTTGCGTTAGGTTTGTGAACCCGCGATGTTGCGTTTTGCTTGCGGCTAACGGTGGCGGCATACGCAGTTGCCGATTCATGAGCGCTTTCCTTTCATATTACCCGCAAGTTAGCCAAGTGAACTGACATTAGCAACCCCCTTTGCCCGGCAACCGACCGCAGGGAACTCATGAGGCGATAGCCGAATAACCTGCCTGCCGGCAGGCAGGTTGCGTATGACCGCTTGTTAGCAACAGTGCGTATTACTTTATACGGTTTTGAATAGCATTAATTTGTCTGGTGGATATTTGTATTTTATGTACAAAGGATTTGAAGGCTTATTTTGCATGTGGGCATGCGTGATGGATAACAGGAATGCAAAATGTGCTTGAAAAAGTTGTAAAAGCTTTATTCAATGGGTTTATGTTATAATGTCACCGAATAATTTGCCTGAATCAGTCCTGCTCCGGAAAAATTTCTTACTTTTGGTTGAATTGTAGTAATACAATAAATTTGACAATGAGCTGCCGGCAATGGGTACGCACCAAAACCGACAGCTTTTCTTACCTAACCATTTTGTAAATTATATCTTATATTATTCCTTTAAGACAATTGTGCCGCCACTTTTTATGTGGTTATAAACACTTACGTTTTCACCACTTCTCTTTGCAGGTTCCCAGTCAGGGATTTGAGACAGGATTTTTTCATACGCAGCATTTATCTCAGGATAATCGCTCCCCTTAATTATATGTCCATCTCTAACCTTACCATTTTTACCTACTATGAAGCTAAATGATATTGCATATTTCAGATTTTTTGATTTGACTTCAGTAGAATTCTCTAACTGGAGGTTAATCCATTCATTAAAATTGCCTAGTGTAAACTTTGCTAATTCAGATACATCTCCAGAGAAATAAACTTGATCATCGGAATTAACTATAGACTGAATTATCCAATAATCATGAACCAGTGCTTCCCGAACTTCATCAACACGACTTAAAGGGATTGATTCATCAATTAGAAGAAGAATCCAGTCATTTCCAGAATTATACCATTCCTGACTCTTTTTAGCTATTTCTTGCAATGAGCACAGTTTATTGTCAATGTAATTGCCATCCGTTTTAATCTCAATTTTTCTTTTAAACTGTTCCTGCTGTGTTTGAACGAGATTGGATGGAGATAAGGCAGTTACCGGAAGGCTGCTTTCTTCTGGTACAATTTCGCCCAAGTTGCCAAAAGCCATCAGCAACAGGGCAAGCAATGGGAGAAAGGTCGCCACCTTCCAATACCATGCTTTACTGGTTTTTGATTTGTTCATCATAGTAATACGCTTTTTAATTTGACAATGATAAAAACTATTAGCAAGTGCGAACGATTGATGTCCAACACATTTTTGAATAATGAGCAATTGATATTTAGTTGAATTGACCCCAGAATTTAAAGTCTGTTCATCAGCTTGAAATTCATGAATATCTTTAAGATCGTGTATCATTTTATATACAAGCGGATTAAACCAATAGATAATTTTAATCAACTCCAACAGCATTAAATCATAAAAATGTCCATGTTTAATGTGAGATAATTCATGGGTAATTATTTCATCCGAATTTGTATTGTAGTCGTGTTGGGATATTAAAATATGCCGCATAAATGTGAAGGCAGGAATATCTGAATTAATAACACTTAGTTGTATGCCATTAACAGTAACTTTTCGTGACTTTTTAAATAGACGTAAAACTGAAAAAATGCTGTATACTAATAGCAACAATGAAACGATTGCTCCAGCATGGTAAATGAAGATTATGACAGTTTTAGGTGAGATTTCTATTGGCTTATCCGTAATAAAATCTGTGGTTGAAGCATTGGTTATGACATTGGTTTCCGCTATTTGAAATGGCTTATCAATTCTAGAATTACCTTGAATAATGGGATTTAACTGAATTGAGACAATAGGATGGTAAGATTGCGGAAGATTAATGAATGGAATAATTAATGATGTGAATACTATAAACAATAAGAGTAATCTGCTAATCCTAAAAAAAGTCTCGTCCCGCATCAAAAAACGGAATAGAAGATATAACAGGCTAAAAACCAATGTTGATTTAACCAGAAATAATAACCAGCTGTTCATTTGTTTTGTTTTTTATTTGATTCTGCCTGACGAATTAATTCCTGAATTTCTTCAGTCGAAATCTTTTGTTCTTCCACAAACATAGAAACCACTGAAGAATATGAAGCATTAAAATACTTGCTTACAAGATTTTTAATAGAACTTTTGCTAAAATCCTCACGCGAAATAATAGCAAAATAGCGGTATGTATTACCAAACTGCTCATGATCCAAAAACCTCTTTTCTTCGAGGCCACGTACAATGGTTGAAACTGTGTTATAATGTGGTCTGGGTATGGAAAACAGCTCAACAAGTTCTTTAACAAACATTGGACCTTTTTCCCAAAAGAATCCCATAATTTCTTCTTCACGATTGGTCAAGTGTTTCATAAAAAGTTCATTTGTCTCGACAAATATAACTAATTTTATTAGTTTTACAACTATTTATTGTAGTTATTTTACTATTTATTTTAGTTTACATCCTCTTATCCTTATCTATCTGGATTTTAGCTTCTAAAATATGATAGGTATAAAGGTGCGATGGAAAGAAAAGAATGTGTTTGGCAACCGAAGGATAGTTTTGTTTGTTGGCGCTATCAAACTCTAGCTTTTTTGGGTCTGGGTTTACCGATTTGTTCTATCGAATGTCGGTAAACTCCAAAAATGCGCTTTAGTTAGTTGAAATGTCCAGGTACGCGCACCTCGCATTGTTGCTAAACGGTTTATGTTATGGTGTCGTGCGGGATTACGAAGCGATTTCCTATCAGCTTACACCGACCTTTTTTACGAGCCACAAACGATCGCATACCTCTGAAACCCGCATGCACTATACCATTGTTGTGCATAGTTAAATTTTATCAATCTTAATATGCTTTTCAGGAATCGGATGATTAATGTATCTTAAAAATAGAACCAAAGAACTTAATAAATCAAATTCATCAAACATATTGTTAAGAATATTCATTACAAAATAATATTCAAATACATTTTGGTCAATTTTATATGGTTGCTTTTCCCATTTCTTGTTTTTTATGAGTGTGATTGCAATAAGTTTATTTTTAAAATCATATTTGAAAAAAATTGCATTGTTATAAATGTTTCTATGTTGCTTCGAATCATAAGAATAATTATTTTGGTCACAGATGATAAATCCATCTGTCAAGTCATTAATCTTACTGTCAACTGAACGTATAAATAATTCCGAAAGCTCCAATGCATCTTTAACATCGTCCTTGCTTGGATTTTGATAATAATGTTCCATTTCATTTCGTAAAGTCCGTACTTTTGAAATTAATCCACTTGGTGCAAAGTTTAAAGAACTTATTAGTTGAAGCTTATATGATAGATTTTTATCAATATTACTCATTTTAATAAGTGCTTCGGAACTCACTGAAATATTGTCGAAATCAATTCCACAAGTGCTAAGAGCAGTATCAATCTCACAATCTATAGCTCTTTTTGAATTTGTCAATGAGTTAATATTGCCCTTTTTGGTATTTTCCTTGAAATCTTGCTTTGCAAATCTTAAAAAGTCTTTTGGTTTTATTTCAAATGGACATCCACTATTATCAATATCCCAAGATTCAATAATAGTTTTATTGAAATCAATTTTCAAATCATCTTTTATTAGCTTAAGGTAATCCACAATGTTCGGTTTCTTGCAATTGGGCACAACGGTTTGTGGTATGAGGCGTGGGCGTTGCACCACTCCTACTTTGATTAATTGTAAATTAAATTGCGACCTGCGTTCGTATCCACCGTGCGCCAACACAGCCTATGCCTTATACCACGTGTTGAACTAAACCTCACTGGCGTTCGGTGGCATGTACGTCACCGAAAACCAGTATATTTGAGGTTATTATTAATCAATTTAATT
>JAFGPL010000012.1 GCA_016936215.1 Bacteroidales bacterium | reverse complement strand
GCAACCCAGCTTTGCTGATTATTATTCCATGAGTATTTGACCTTTACAATTGGAGTTTCTGGATTCTTATTTTGACCATACTGAAATTCTGATTTGCTTTCAAAATCCAAAGTTCCAGTATTATCATTGTAACTATAATGGATAATACTATCAAGCTGGCCAATTAATTCTGGTTCTTGTGCCATAGTTATTGTTACGAGCAATAAAAAGATGTGAAGTGTAATTATTCGTTTCATAATTCAATGTTTTTATTTTACCAAATTCGGGTTCAAGAATGTATCGCCATCCGGGATTGGGTAAAAATAATCGTCTTTAGTTGGGGTGCCATTTGGGAATCCAAATTCATCGGGATCTCTTAATTCTGGTAGCTTTTCAACCATTTCAAGCCTCACCAAATCGAACCAACGGCCTTCGGGTTCTCCGGCCAGCTCCCAGGCACGTTCTTGTACTACTGAATCGGCAAATTGTTCGGCACTTAAGCCAAGTTGTATATCAAAAACCGACGGTGCATTTATATCAACATGGTTGGCACGCCTGCGGATCATATTCAAACATTCATAAACTTTCTCATTAAGGTTGCCCGAACGGGCAGCAGCTTCAGCGTATGTTAAAAGTGTATGGGCATAGCGGAAAAGATACAATCGTTGACTGCCCAAAAACGATTCCTCGTAAATATCGTCTTTACCCATTGGGATTAGATCGTAAAAAAATTTATGGAACCCCATGGCAGCACATACCGGCAATGTATCTATACTTATATATTTCTTTATTCTTTGCCAGGTTGAAAGGTCAAGCGTATAATAATAAACAGAATCATAAAAAGTAATCCCTTTCCTGTAATTATCGGGATAATCATTGAAAAATCTCGTTTCGGTAGAAAAGAAGCTTTGACGTTCAAATTTGTTTCCATAAATGGAATCGTCATAAGTTGTAAAGAGATAATTTGAGGTCCTGACATGAGTTGAAGCTGAATAAGGAAAATACACTGTTAAAAGCCCTTCCTTACTGTATAAATCGGTGTTGCTCCATAAGGATGCAAAATCATCAGAAAGGCCTATGCCATACGTATTGGCATTTTCAATTACATCTAAAGCAGTATTGGCTGCCGTTTCGTATTTCGAAGCATCGCTTAACGGGTAACCGGCCCAACTTAAATACACTTCGGCCAGTATAGCCTTTGCTGTTCCTTTATGTGTGCTAACATAAGGGATACGGGACGAATTGTTATTGTCAGGCAACAACTGTTCCGCCATCAACAAATCGCTCTCGATAAATTCATATATCTCTTTAACAGGAGACAATTCAACAGTATAATTCACATCGGTATTATCAATCAACACTACTCTTTTATATACGCGCGTCAACCTAAAATAACAATAAGCACGTATCAGGTAAGCTTCACCAACCAGCTTGCCAATATCAATACTGGTATCTTTTTGTTTTTCATATTGAACAATGATGTTGTTAGCCGAGGCAATAACACTGTATAAATCTTCCCAAATTGAAGAATATACTTCCTCACGGGTTTCCCTGGAGGATTCATTTTTACAGCCGTTAATATTGTATTCTTTAAATACCTGAAAACTGGGAGAAGTTCCATAAAGATCGTCACCTTTTAAATTGGCGGAATAGAAATTATCATAGCATACTTTGTCGACTAATGAGGAATACAATCCTTTAATGGCAGTTTCATAGTCATCGGGGCTTTCGAGTTGTGCAATAACCAATTCTTCGGGATGAAAAACGAGATTGCAGGAAACCAGAGGGCTAATAATCAAAAGCATCCACATTACACAACAAGTTAGTTGTTTTTTCAGGTAAAGGAATTTATAATATGATTTCTTTATTTTCAACAATTTGTAAATTTGTTTTAAATCAGGTTGCTGCATTATTTGTTTTTATTTCTATTTTTTAGCGATATGCCATCCCTCTGTTATTCATCAATCAAGTATGTCATCAATTTTAAAAGACAGACAAAGATGTTTGACCCACATTACTCTTTCAGAAATTTTATTGTTTCAAAAGTTTTTTCATCATTGAAGCTTATGAAATAAATGCCTTTGGTTAAATCACTAATATCGACGATTTTTGTTACAGCTTGGTTTGCTGCAATAACTTTTCCAGAGAAATCAACAATTGAATACGTACCAGCAAATTCTGATTGACAGGAAATGTTCAACTCATCACTGGCAGGATTTGGATAAACAGTAAAAAGATTTTCTGCATAAACCAAATCTATTGAGGTTTTGTATTCAACAATCAAAAATGTTTGCCAATAATCTGTTATATATTCATGATTGAGAACCTGTATAAAGAATTCATAGGTTCCGGCTTCAGTTGGAGTTCCTGATATTAAACCAGTTTCCTTGTCAATAGATATCCCACTTGGGAAATGAGCATCATTAAGTGTAGTATAACTAAATGAGATACTATCGTAATCATATGTTTCAGTTAAGGTTATCTGATAACGATACTCCAGATTAACATAGGCAGTATCAATATTTTGATTGGTTATGAAAGGCGTAAAACTTGTTTTATGACACGTTTCAAAATCAGGATTAATGTATTCAATTTCATCATTTGAAAAACACAATAAAACATGATAATAATCTAGGTTGCTTCTTGACGTTTTATAGCAACTGCTGTTTATCATTCCTTTAGTCGATCCAATACCTTCTATCCATTGCTCTGTATATAATGCTGATTTATAATACAGAGTATATATCTTTCTATATTCCGTTTGAATTAAAATGGAATCGATGTTAGTTACCTCATAAGTAATAGTATCGGTGTAAAACGGGTTAAAAAATGTCACTTCCTTACCTGTCCATAAGTCAAAATCATAAACTAATCCCTCATTGCCAAGGCTATCCATAATCCATACTTTTTTAGAAGTTGTGTCCTCACGAATAAAACCAATAACGTCCCATACCAGTAAAAGAGAATCTTTTGTTGAAAATATCTTTTTATAACTATTTGACTGAATGATAGTATCTCCCTCTAATTTATAGTGAGTACTATAAGTATTATCACTAACAATAGCAATACCATTAATAGAATAAGAGACAATGCTCCAACTATTATTTTCACTTGCAAGCGGTTTATAAACCTGAGCATATCCACCTACAGTGAAAATCAGAACTAATAATACGGTTAATGCTTTGTGTTTCATTTTTATAATTTTATTTATTGTTGTTTCTATCCAATGGTTCAATAATTTTTTAGCGAAATGTAATTCTTCTGTTTTTCATCAAACAGTGATATTTTCTTCTATTAAGTCATATTTACTCTTTCAGGTTTGGGTTAAGGGTTTTATCATCGTCGGGAATGTCAAAAAAGCAATCCCCGCCAGCCTGCCCTGTACGGATTTGGTCGAACCAGCGACCTTCGGGCTCTCCTGCCAGTTCCCATGCGCGCTCCTGTATTACCGAATCGGCAAACTGTCCGGCACTTAATCCCTTTTGAATATCATATTTCGAGGGTGAATAAATATCGACATGATTAGCGCGTCTGCGAATCAGATTCAAACATTCATAAGCCTTTTCATTTAGATTCCCAGAACGGGTAGCAGCTTCGGCATAAGTTAATAAAGTATGAGCAAACCTGTACAAATATACTTTACGTAAGCCATAATGATCAATTGAAAACTGAAGAAGACTCTCTGAGACCATTACAGTATCTACTACTTCATCCATATCGAAATAGAATTTACGAAAACCAAGTTTTAAGCACTTACTTTCAGTATCTATATCATTGATATAAGCAAAGGTATCAATATATTCAACACCAACAGGGAGACTATTATCATCAAAAAGTACTGTACGCAGTGTATAATCAATATCATTAATAAAAGTAATGTCGCGCCTGTAGTTTTTTGGAAAATTATTATAGAAATTGGTTTGGGTTGCCCAATAACTTAAGTTATCAAAATAATAGTTCGATGGAAATGATGTACTATCTGCCAAGATATAATAATGAAAACTATTTGCAGTATAGAGATTACCTGTAATATATACACTAAAAACTGATTCGTTGGAATATAATCCTGATTGTTCCCAAAGAACAGCAAAATCATCTTCAAGCTCAAAGCCAAAATATTCAGCACTGTCAATCACTTCTTCGGCCATTGATGCTGCCAAATGATATTTCGATTCGTCGTTAACCGGGTATCCTCCCCAGTAAAGGTATAATTCAGCCAATAATGCTTTTGCCGTACCACGATGAACAGTTACGCCCGAAACCCGTGAGTTTTCGCGGTTATCAGGCAAAAGTGAAATTGCCGTATTAAGGTCGGCTTCAATAAAACTATATTCGTCGTGAAAAGTAGGTAGCGAAATGACATAATCAACATCAATATCATCAATCAATGGTACCCTGCCATAAATTTTTGCTAAACGTAAATGGCAATAGGCTCTTATGAAACAAGCCTCGCCTACAAGCTGACTAACCGATTTATTCCGGCTGTTGTTATACTGCACAATAATGTTATTGGCAGATGCAATTATTTTATACAGACCTTCCCAAGATGTATTCCGGTAATTATAATTTAAGGGCTGGCAATCGTCATAGAAAAGTGAATAATCTGAAGGACCTTCATAAACATCGTCGCCCATTACGCTGGGATAAAAAAATGCAGTATTCGACATATATTCTTCCAGAATACTATATACTCCTTTCAGGGCATTTTCGTAATCTTCATAGCTTTCCAGATTGGAAATATTTGTTTCCTCGGGATAAAAAAACCAATTGCAACTTTGCAAAAAAAAACAAAATATTAATAAAAGGCCTACCCTAACCCCTCTTTCGAGAGATTCAAGAAACCTCATGGGGGGAAATCGGAATACCTCTAATGTAAATTTCATGTGATTCTCGGGGATTCCTCCTCGTACCTCGTCGGAATGACACTTCCTGTTGTTATTTTTATCTGGTTGCATAATATTTTATAGCCTTAGGTTTATTTTAAAGAATACCGACTTTGGCGACGGGTAAGCACCTTTATCTATGGCATTATCGGAAAAATTGTTGTCGGTGTAAATGGTGGCCTCGGGATCGTACCCCCGGTAATTGGTAATGGTGAGCAAATTCTCGAAACTTACAGAGAAAGCCCATTT
>JAFGPL010000149.1 GCA_016936215.1 Bacteroidales bacterium | reverse complement strand
GAAATTAACAGACCATGAAAGGAATAATTTTAGCAGGCGGTTCGGGTACAAGGTTATACCCGGTTACCATGGCCATTTCAAAACAGATACTTCCGATATATGACAAACCCATGATCTATTATCCGCTAAGTGTACTTATGCTTGCCGGAATAAAAGAAATCTTAATTATATCAACCCCGACCGATATCCACCTTTATCAAAACCTACTTGGTGATGGGCACCAGCTTGGATTGGCCATTTCATACGAAATACAACCTTCTCCCGATGGCCTTGCCCAGGCATTTATCATCGGGGAAAAATTCATAGGCAAAGACCATGTTTGCCTGATACTTGGAGATAATATATTTTACGGGCATGGTTTTGGCACTGAATTGTTAAAAACAGCCCTTCTTGAAGACGGGGCAGTAGTATTCGGCTATTATGTAAACGATCCTGAACGTTATGGTGTTGCCGAGTTTGACAAAAACGGTAATGTTCTCAGCCTTGAAGAAAAACCTAAAGCACCGAAATCAAATTACGCAGTCACCGGCTTATATTTTTACAGCAACGATGTGGTTGAAAAAGCCATATCACTTAAGCCCTCTGCAAGGGGAGAACTCGAGATAACAGATCTTAACCGGCTATATCTTAATGAAAAAAGGCTAAAAGTAAAAATACTGGGCAGGGGCATGGCCTGGCTCGATACCGGTACGCACGAAAGCCTTCTGCAAGCCTCTAACTATATTCAAACCATCGAAATGCGCCAGGGCTTAAAAATATCATGCATCGAAGAAATTGCCTACAAAAGGGGGTTTATTTCAAAAGACCAACTCGTGTCGCTTGCCTCTAAGATGAAAAACAGCACATACGGCCAGTACCTTTTGCATCTTGCAGAAGACAGAATTTATGTATTTGAAAACTAAAATGTTTAATCCAGTGTCGTTTATTTTAGGATATTTAATACACCTCTCCCCTGCCCGTTTTCAGGCAGGCTGAACCCTCTCAAGAAGTGAGGGATATGAAAAGGTCGTTATTTAAACGATATTGATGTTTAATTTATAATACTAATAGTATCATGAACATTATTGCAACAAACCTTGATGGGTTAAAAGTAATTGAACCGCGTATTTTCAAAGACCAGAGAGGTTACTTCTTTGAAAGTTATAACGAAAACAGGTATCAGGAGGCAGGCATATCATGCCGGTTTGTCCAGGATAACCAATCAAAATCTTCCTTTGGTGTAATCAGGGGACTGCATTACCAGCTTGAACCTCATGCCCAGACGAAACTTATCAGGGTGTTGCAGGGAAAAATCTTTGATGTGGTAGTGGACATCCGCAAAGGATCGCCCACCTTCGGAAAATATTATGGTATAGAGCTCTCCGACGATAATCAGCTTCAGTTATTCATTCCTAAGGGTTTTGCACATGGCTTTTCAGTATTAAGCCCGACTGCCGTCATTCTTTATAAATGCGATGCATTTTATAACCCCGGCTCAGAGCGGGGAATCAACTACAATGACAAATCGCTTGGCATTGACTGGAAGGTAGAAACAGACAAGGCCATCGTATCTGATAAAGATAAAATACTACCCGGACTTGGTGAAGCCGAAAGTAATTTTTCATGTTAAAAGCTTCCTCCAAAAAAATAGAACCTGAATGAAGAAAAAAATACTGGTTACCGGATCAAAAGGACAACTGGGGAGTGAACTCTATCTGCTGCAAAATGATTACCAGGCATTCGAATTTTTGTTTCATGATGTAGATACGCTCGATCTTACTGATTATAAAAAAGTTGAACTATTCATTGAAGTTAACAAACCCGCTTACATTGTAAATTGCGCGGCATACACCGCGGTAGACAAAGCCGAAACAGAAAGTGCGGCGGCATACCTTGTAAATGCAGAAGTGCCCGGAAAACTGGCAGAAATTGCTGCCAAAAATCATTGCTTTTTCATTCATATTTCAACAGACTATGTTTTTGATGGTAAAAACTACAAACCATATGCAGAAGATGATATTACCAATCCTTTATCGGTTTATGGCAAAAGCAAACTTGCAGGTGAACAACAGGTGATGCAATACCAAAATTCTTTGATAATCAGAACATCCTGGTTGTACTCACAGTTCGGGCATAATTTTATAAAAACCATTCTCAGGCTGGCCAAAGAACGAGAAGCACTTTCAATCGTATTTGACCAGGCAGGCACCCCTACCAATGCTGCCGACCTGGCCACGGCCATCTGTAAATTTCTGTCTTTTTCAGAAAACAATCCGTTCCCGAAAGGAATATATCATTTTTCAAATGAGGGGGTTTGCTCCTGGTATGATTTTGCCCGTGAAATAACAGAGCAAGCCGGCCTGGCTTGCAAAATAAGCCCTATAACCACCGACCAATACCCTTTACCGGCTCCCAGGCCACATTACAGCGTGTTGAACAAATCGAAGATCAAACAAACACTGGGTATTGAAATCCCATACTGGAAAGACAGTTTCAGGACATGCTTGGCAAACATATTAAAAACAACCAATCATTAGCGCTAAATTACCTATGGGTTGAAAACCTCTCCAAAAAAGAGTAATTTTGCATCTGAAAAAATTAATACACTTTAACAGAAATGGACAAAGAAAATATTCTTGATATTGTCAGAAAAAAGGCCGAAACATGGCTAAAAAGCAATATAGATGAAGATACCCGCAAACACATTCTTCATCTGATGAATAATGATGAAAAAGAACTGATCGAATCGTTTTATAAAGACCTGGAATTCGGCACCGGAGGGTTACGCGGTATAATGGGAGCAGGCACCAACCGCATGAATATATACACGGTAGGCATGGCGACACAGGGGTTCAGCAATTACCTGAAAAAGGAATTTAAACATTTATCGCAGATAAAAATTGCCATAGCACACGACTGCAGGAACAACAGCAGGATGTTCGCTGAAACGGCAGCTAAAATTTTCACTGCCAACGGCTTCATTGTTTACCTTTTTGAAGACTTGCGACCTACCCCGGAACTATCATTTGCCATAAGGCATTTTAAATGCCAGGGCGGCATTGTGCTCACTGCCTCCCATAATCCCAAAGAATATAATGGTTACAAGGCATACTGGGAAGATGGCGGTCAGATCATCAAACCCCATGATGCAAACATCGTGGCAGAAGTTCAGAAAATAAAATCCATCAACGATATTAATTTCAAAGGGAAAGACGAAAATATCATCATTATAGGTAATGAATTCGATGAAATATACACCGACAAGATAAAGGGGCTATCGCTATCACCGGAAATCATCGCGAAGCACAAAGACCTTAAAATTGTTTACACCCCCATACACGGCACCGGTGTTAAGCTTGCCCCCATGGCATTGCGCAAGGTTGGGTTCACAAATATTATCAATGTGCCTGAGCAGGATGTCGTAAGCGGTGATTTCCCGACCGTAAAATCTCCAAACCCTGAAGAAAACGCGGCCCTGAAACTGGCCATAGAAAAGGCTGTAAAAACCGGCGCCGATCTGGTAATGGGGACAGATCCTGATTCTGACAGGGTTGGGGTGGCTGTTAAAAACGACAAAGGCGATTTTGTCATCCTTAACGGAAACCAGACCGCTGCCCTGCTCATCAATTACCTGCTCACCAAATGGAACTCGAATGGCAAACTAAAAGGAAAAGAGTACATTGTAAAAACCATTGTTACCACAGAATTGCTGGCCCGGATTGCCGACTACTTTCATGTTGAACATTTTGATGTGCTCACGGGTTTTAAATATATCGCAGATGTTATTAAACATTTTGAAGGGAGGAAAACCTTTATCGGCGGGGGGGAAGAAAGTTATGGGTACCTGGCAGGCGAATTCGTGCGCGACAAAGATGCCATCATCTCCTGTACCCTGATAGCTGAAACAGCCGCGTGGGCTAAAGACCAGGGCAAAACCCTTTACGAAATGCTGCTCGATATTTATGTAAAATACGGATTCTTTAAAGAGCGGCTGCTTTCAATCGAGCGTAAAGGTAAAGAGGGCCTTGAAGAGATCAAAAAAATGATGCAGGGTTTCCGCGATAATCCACCTGAAACAATTAATAATTCTGAGGTTACAGAAGTAATTGATTACACCGATGATGCCTCCCTGGCCATGGTAAACAGCCGCAACGGGGAGATTAAAATACCTAAATCTGATGTTTTGCAATTTATTACCAAAGACGGGTCGAAAATATCGGTGAGGCCTTCGGGCACCGAACCTAAAATAAAGTTTTATTTCGGGGTAACAGATAACCTGAAAAGCACCGGCGATTTCGAAAATACGAATCAATTGCTTGAAAAAAGAATTGATAACATCATCAGGGAACTGAATATAAAATAAAACCACTGTACACATCATGAAGTCATACAGAAAAGAATTGTGGTTTAATACTGCGCACAGAAGGGAATACATCAATATCACCCCCCAGGTGGTAGAATGTTTGCACGAAAGTGGCATTAAAGAGGGCCTTGCGCTTGTTAATACCAAACAAATTTGATTTATACAATTGAAAGCTATTTAAGAACAAAAACCGAGTGAGGTTTTCTACAAATAAAAAATTTAATCCGGCCATCATAAGCCGGATTTTTCTTTATTTATTTAGCTATTCATTCTTTGTACGATTATATCGAATGGGATATGCCATAAAAGTACCCCCCTTCGATAAATCCAAAGATTGAACATTTTTTTCATTGTATAACTTAAAATTATATACTCCATTGAACCAAATATTGTTTGCATGGCCAATAAATCTTTCTTCATTGCCATTATCAAATCTAATATTTATTTCACCATGAAAATTATCTATTGTAAGGTAGATAATTTCACCATTTTCATTCTCAAATTTTTGATTAATTAATTCTTCCATTTTTTAGCCAAAATTAAGTATTCCATAATTAATGGAATTTGCATATGAATTGTCAGATTTCTTATTTATAATGAGCTATTTATCTATTCCCCGATTATCTTTACCAATACACGTTTTTGTCTTTTTCCATCGTATTCGCCATAAAAGATTTGCTCCCAGGGACCGAAATCCAATTTACCATTTGTAACAGCTACAACTACTTCGCGACCCATAACCTGGCGTTTCAGGTGAGCGTCGGCATTATCCTCAAATCCATTATGTTTGTATTGGGAATGAGGCTTTTCCGGGGCAAGCTTCTCCAACCAGACCTCGAAATCGTGATGCAATCCGCTTTCATCATCATTAATGAATACGCTTGCAGAAATGTGCATTGCGTTAACAAGAATTAATCCTTCTTTTACCCCGCTCTCAGCAAGGCATTCTTCAACATGGGGTGTTATATTGATATACTCCCGGCGTTTTGTGGTATTAAACCAAAGTTCTTTCCGATATGATTTCATAAAAGTATTGCTTCCTTAAATCACAAAATTCCTTAAAAATTCTAAATTATCACCAATCATATTATTGATTTGAACCAAATTCGGAAATTTATCTCGAATTCGATTTATTTGAAAATTAGTAAGACCATAACCAGTGCCTTTAATTGATTCAAAATGTAAATCATTAATGAGTAATCTATTTAAATTTCTTTCATTATAACCAAAACCAAGAAAAACAACATTTGCATTAATAAGTAATTCACGAGCTTTTAATAAATCTACATCTGTAAGAGAGCGTTTATCAGTTATGATTTTGATTTTGCCCATTGTTTTATTAACTTTTTCAAAATGATTTGAGAAATCAACTTCATTATAGCCAAAATCAATTATTTTTTCTTTATTATTTGTTTCCCAAGGCAATTGTCCTAATTTGCCATGAATATGAATTATTGGCATAAGTTCTAATTTTTTTAGATAATGATCTTTTAAATCATCCTCTGTATTAAAGCTATTCATAATATACGAATACATACAAACTTCAATTATCCTATCATAATTGAATGTTAAGAATGAAATTTGATTTGGTTTTAAAGTATTAATGATATTATATATACGATTCCACAAATATCTAATCCAATTATGATTAATAAGTTTAACTGTGATTAAATTTTCAAACTTTAGCATTATATTAGCTATTGCAGCTTTACCAATTTCTTTCAAATTATAGTTATTCTCAAGAAATGCATCTATTGAGTTAAGACCAGAATCTTCAAGCTTTGTTTTAAATCTTTTAAGTTCCTTTATAGGGAATCCTAATTTTAAGTAAATATCATAATCACTCCAATCTTGAACAATTTTTTCCACCAAAAATTCACCGGGCTCATAACCATTAACAATTTTTTTATATGAAAACCTGTATCTCTCATCAAAACTTTGACTGATGTAATGAACAAGATCAATACCGGAAGGATAACCAAAAGGCATACTCGCTCCTGCACCAGTTATAAATACAATCCTATCGTTTAACATTTGATTATGAAAATTGAATTGGCATTTAATATTATTCTGACCTTCCATCCATATTGATATGGACTTTCAAATTATCAGGTGGATTTATAAGATGGTTAAGTTTTCTTTCAAATTCAGCAATAAAAGCTTTTTTACTTCCTTTTGCATTGAACCAAAAAAGATATTTTTCTTTTTTCTTTGATTTGTCCTTTAAATCAATTTGATACACTATCCATAGATCACGAATAGATTTTTGACTTCTAATAGCTTTATATTTTAACTCATTATCAGTAATGATTTGCCAAATACTTTGAATTTCAGATAATGAATTGGCTATATCTTTAAATTTGTTTAATGATTGACTTGATCTACCATTAAAAAGTTGAAAATTAAGATAGGATATTTGAGTAGTCATTTTAGGAATGTATAAGGATTAATAGTAAGCAAGTTAAACATTCTCAGGAAAAAACGCAATATTTATTATTTTAAAGTAAATGAGTAACTTTTTTCTATATATAATTCATTGTTAATGAATTAGTAATATTTTTTTTATTAAATAATTATAAATTTCTAAGGATATATAAAATAAATATTATAATTTTACTTCATATTTGATTGAACATCAAATAATTTCTAAAAAAACAACAAACCAATAAAATTTGTGAACCATGTGCGGAATTGCTGAAAAGAGCATTTCCGATAATTTATTTTAAATAAATGCTTTTGAATATGAAAACTTTAAAAGAAATGCGTGAATATTTAGGCTTGAATCAGGGTGAAGTTTCAAAACAGGCTGGCATCTCCGCCGGGACTTTAAGTCTTTATGAAACGGGTTCTATGATTCCCCAACTTGACGATTGTATAACGCTTGAAAGGAATTTCGGACAAAAACTTAAATGGAAAGATGATATTTCAGACACGGACAAAGAATCCATCACTGAAACTATATCAATCCTATCCCGATACTATCCGCTACAATCCGTTTTGAATTTCGCTCAAAAGTGGTTGAAGGAAGGCCAACGAATAGGAGAACCTGCAAAATTCATCACATTCTTTGCAAGTAAAGCAATAGAAAATGTTGAACCAATGATTAATGAAAGTGAGTATTAACTACAATAAGGAGGATAAGATTATGAGTGAATTATTAATTGTAAACCATTCCGGTTGGATTGGCAATGGCAGTCAAAAACCTTCAAGCTACAGACCTGAACCTATGTTACCAGTTGGCTTTGAAGATGAAGACGACGAAGAAAACGACGAAGAAGTATCTCATCAGCAATTAAAACAAATGGTCGAGCCTTTACTCCCCGGCTGGATTTGTAAGGATTGTGATTAAAGGAAAGGAGGAAAAAGAAATGGGAAGTAAACGAAGGACAGAATATTTACCAATTTCAAAGCATCCCGAGGCAAGGGAATATCACGAAAAATTCGATAAGCTGCGATTAAACAGCCGTATTTTAAATGCCGGAGGACAAAAAATATCTTTTGATAGTATCGTGGCGTGGGACAGAACATCTATACTATCTCTACTGGCCGAATTGCAAGGAAATATAGATGGCCAATATGTGAAGGAAAAAACTTATTACACCGCAAGACTGCCCCTTATTCAGGCACAAATTGCCGAAATTGAGCAGAAATTCAAAGATTTTCAGCAACAGCGAATCAATGAAGGCTATAAAAAGCCTGAAAAAATGCCTGAAAAAATGTTCATTGATCTTCTTCGTTTGCAAGCTTCGGAAGACGTTACTACAGAGGAAATTGAATTTTTGCAGGAGAAATTGAATGAATTTGAGGAATTATTGATTAAGGAAAAAAGTGAAAATATTTTGGCATGCGGCCCGAAGGGCTCAGGACGGTTGCAGGGTGGCTTTTTGGTGGAAATTGACGGTCAGCAGGTAACATCATTAAAAGGGGTATTAGTGATTTCTGAAAAAACAAGTCCGTACTATGGCTTATCGGTTTTTGACTATCGGGAATTTGTTGCCAAACCTTGGACAACAGAAAGAAAGCGCAAAATGAGTGATCTGCAAAAGAAACGTGAACTTCAATTAAAGGAGCAAGGATATTCTAACATTCAATTGAAAAATCTTTTAGGTCATAAAATTGATAAATCTATATTACCACCATTTCCGAAAGGGTGTAAGAATTATTTTGAGGAATCAAAAATAAAGAGGGCTGAAAAATCTACAGTTTGATAACTTCCTTTTTATTAGGGCTGTGTTGTTGACGTCCGGTTCGGTCATGGTACTGGCCGGACGTTTTTACTAAAAATTAAAGCAAATGAATAACATTGAAGACATAAAACAAATTATAAATTCCCCGTCATTTGATCAGATTGAAAGGATAAAAATGATATTGGAAAATAACCTTGTCGTTTATGAAAATACATTGAGCAATTTAAAGGAGGATTTAAAAACTTTGGAATTCATGAAGCAACTTTATGAAAAGAAAAAAACAATATCAAATTGACAGTAACTAATTGATTTAACTAATAGTTATGATTATGATACGAGGCGACAAAAAACAAAAATCAAACAAGACAGAACTTGAAAAACGTCTAACTACTTTATATCACGTATCAAAACATATCCCGGGTTGTGCAGAATTATCTAATGATTTTGCAGATTGTTGGTCACCGGCATTTAAAGACGATCCGAATGTAATAGAAGAAATTGATATAGCACTTGGGGAAGAAATAAATAATTGGGTTCAACAAAATGAAGATAATCCCGAAACAATTTCTAAAATTTTGCATCCATTGCGAGTGAATAAAAAACTTCGTCCTGTTTTGTTTACATTAAAGGCCTTAGCTCATGTTGATTATAAGCATTACTTTGATTCTGATTATAAAGGTTTGCCGACTGCTCTGGCAGCCCCAGTTCCTTTCTTTCCAATTAATTCTAATGAAGGAAAATTTATTATGCTCTCAAAGCCAGTCATCAAAAAATACGGAAACAATACTGAGATGAAAATTTCAGGTATGGCAATGCGTAGCGATGATATAAAAACCATATTCGCCTTATTGCAACTTATGAAAGATAAGCGGACTTATTTTACACGTAAAAACCTTTCTTTTTTTGTCACTATAAAGGAAATTGGCGAACAAATGCAAATTTCAAACCCATCTTGCGAAACCACTCGCGATGCGATTTGGAATAGTCTTGAAAGAATACGTTCTTGCACAATTATGATAACTAATGAAAAAGGTCGAAGAAAATTAGGCGGGATTATTGACGGAGCACAGGATTTAGAAGAAGATTCTAAACTTGAAATTGAGATTTTCTTTGATCGCAGCTTTATCGAATTAATTAATCTTGGATATGTAAGTTTTAATCCAAAAATTATATACAGTTTACGGGGCAGAGAATTAAACTTATACTATTATCTGCAAAGACAGAGAGAATTTAATACATATGGCACTTACGGCAAACTTAATCCAATAGGTATTTTTAAGATTTGGGATTATGCAAATTTAGATGGAGTTAACAAAGAATCATCTGCTGCTAATAAACGCTTTTATTTAAAAAAAGCATTGGAAGGATTACAGAAACATGGAGTGATAAAGACGTTTTGTATTGATAAAGATAAATTGGTAATTGGTGAAGCATCAATTAAAAAAGCTATTGAGGCTAAGAAAAAGAAAGAGATCAAAAACAATGATACAGAAAAATTAATAAGTAATTGCCCATACGGGCATACATTTGGAGAGGAGTTTGATGAATATAATGATTGTGATGATTGTGAATTATTTGATGAATGTGAAAAAGCATGTACCCGATGACTAAAATTATTAATGACAAATGTTTTTACTATTAATGACAAATGGTCTTACTATTAATGGCAAATAATAAAACTTGGAAACCATTGATTTTATTAATAGTTACATTTCTTATATTAAATATTATATTAAATATTATATTAATAAAATTTTTAACAAAATTTATTTTTTAAAAACTGATTGTTTCATGCATAAAATGAATCTATCCAAAAAATAAATAAAATAATGATTGTACCAAATAAGACAGAATTTAAAGCCCACCAAAAATTAATGATATTGTCCCGACATAATAGTCAAGTCAAAATATTAATTTGTACCAATGATGCCCCAGATTTTTGGCTGTTGGATATTGTAAAGTTTTGGAATACCAATAATCAAGTTTGTGAATCTTTCCAGATAACAAAGAATGACCTTCCGGCACAATTAGAACATTGGAAAAACAAAGGATATAACAGGATATTAATTAGAAAACAAGCTTTGTCCATCTTGACAGAGGCAAAAACAAGAGTATGAGCGGAAAATTTAAATGTATAATTTGTAATCATCCCAATAGATTAGACATTGACAGGGCAATTGCAAGTGGCAGGACGATGGCAAGTATATCAAGAGAGTACGGCGTTCCAGAGAGTTCTGTAATGGTTCACCGGGATAAACATTTATCTCATCAATTGGTAACTGCCTTCCGAAAAAAGACAGAAATTGAATCAATGGATATTTTCGGCAATATTGATGAACTGATTACCAGAACCAAAAAGATATTAACCGAAGCTGAGAATAAAGGAAAACATGAACTGGCTCTAAAAGCCATTGCAGAGGCAAGAAACAGTTATGAATTATTGTGCAAAATAGCTGCCTATTATCATCAGGCAAAAGCTGACGAATTATCAATGAATCGTGAGCAAATTGAATCTGAGATTGAAGAACAAAACATAGCTAAACTTCAAAAAAACATACAAATACTTACGCCGGAAGAACAGGAATTATACTTTCAATTAAACCTAAAAATGTTGAATCAGGATGAACGTATGCCTTTTAATCCACCTGAGAAACGCATTTTAAAGCCTGTAGACGAGGTTTCGGGGTATATGGATATAGCCCAGGAGGAGATCATGCAGGAGAACGAAGGAAAACAGGGTACAACGCAAGATATTGATGTAGAATTAAATGAAGATTTAGCAATCCATCCAATTAAACCCAAAAAAATTGGCTACACCCCTTATGGACAAAGTCCTTATAATCCGAATTTTGTTAGGCGTCAGGCAAAGGAGATGGACAAACCCAACGTGAGGAAGAAATTAGGGATTATCAGAATGAGGTAATTTTATAGAAAATAATAATAATCTATAAAATGTTCACCTAATAATTGGGTTTATTGTTAAATTATATATAATTTTACTACTGTATTCTATAATATAAATGAGTAAAATTATGGCAAAAATCCAACGAAAGCCTTATGTTCTAACACCTGAGGACTTCTTTAACAGGGATGAACGTAAGCTAATTATGAAAACTTGCCGGGAATTTGCAGAACTTGATTTATTGAAAGGACGTCAAACATGGCCAGTTCGATTTATGTTAGTTGATTTGGCTTTGTATTCCGGCCTTCGTGTAGCTGAAATAGCAGCATTGAAAATTGAAGATTTGCATTTAACTGGCAACGACCCCTTCTTAATAGTACGCAATGGCAAGCGAGGGAAAAAGCGTACTGTATACTTCGATAAACAATTAGCCAAACATCTAAATCAATTCATTGATTACAAGGCTAAGTCTTTAAAGCAATCTATTGAGCTGAATGCCCCTCTATTTTCTGGACGGGAGGACAAACATTCTCCACCAATTACATTGATGAAATCATTTAAAAAGGCAGTAATCACTGCCGGAATCAGGAAAGAGCTATCTATACATTCAGCCCGGCATACATACGCAACCTTTTTACTGCACGATACTGGGAATCTTCGCTATGTTCAGCAACAATTGGGGCATAGCAATATAAGCATGACCAGTATTTATGCAAGTATTCTGCCAGAGGAAAACGGAACATTGGCAAACAAAATTCAGAGAGATGAATAACCTAAACAACATAAACATGGACACATCAATGTATTACACATTCAGCACAATCGCTCAAGTATTAGCTGCCTTTATTGCATTGAGCGGGGTCTTTCTAATATTTAAACTTCAAGGGTTAAAGAAGGTATTTTTATATCAAATAAAGAGATGTATTCAAGAGTTAGAAATTCTGAAGAAAAATGATTTTGACATTAATACTGATTTGTTGCGTTTTTATCTTAGGATTAAATATTGTGGTTCAAAAGTAATGGAAGAAATGAGATCAATAATAACTTATGTAAATGAATATTCTGATGAAAATCCTGCATGCGAAAAACAAATTAGACCATTGTTAGGGATTTATAACTTCTATGCAAAAATGGATATAAAAAGAGATAGAGTTTTGCAATTAACAAAACGATCTTTGATTAGTGGAATACTTACAATATTTCTTTCGATAATCATACTCTCTACAGTTCATATAATTGAACCACATTATTATTGTACTCTTTCTATCATTGGAATTAGTGGTGCAATTATCAGTATCTTATTTATGGTGGCTACAATTCTATTAACACTTAAAGATGAAGGAATAACCCGTGTAGATTCAAAATAAAAACATGAGAACACAACAATTAAAATTTGCCCCAATAATCAGGGTTTCCACAGAACAACAGGAAAAGAGAGGGGAAAGCCTTAGAACCCAACGATCTCAAATAGAACATTATGTAAAAACGTTGAACGGCATCATTCCTGACTATTGTTGGCGATATGCCGGGCAGGAATCAGCCACACCGGATAAAGAAAGAACTTTACTAAATACTCTCCTCGAAGATTCCGGCAAAGGATTGTTTGATGCTGTTATTGTATGTGATGCCAGCAGATGGAGCAGAGATAATCTGAAAAATAAAGAAGGATTAAATATTTTACGCGCTAATAAAATCCGCTTTTTTGTAGGAGCGACTGAGTATGATTTGTATAATCCTGCACAAAACCTGTTTTTAGGCATGAGTGCTGAAATCGGGGAATATCAGGCAAGGGAACAAGCCTTGAAATCCATTACAAACAGGATAAACAGGGCAAAACGAGGCATCCCAACAGCAGGAAAACTGCCTTATGGCCGCACATGGAATGAAGCAGAAGGATGGCAAATTGATGAAGAAAAACAAAAAATTATCCAACAGGCAGCAAATAGATATTTGTCCGGCGAGGGCATCCCGGCAATTGCTGCATCATTGAAAATGAATGCTTCCAATCTTTGGAAATTACTGACTAAACGTTGCGGAACAACATGGGAATGCCGATTTGTGAATAAGAAAGTCAATATTGATGAAAAAGTAGCGATGTCCATCCCTCCCCTATTAGACGAAGCAAACATAACGGCAATCCATGAGAGAGCCAGAAACAACATTAAAGGAGTTAGAGGGCATAGGAAGTATCATTATGTTCTGACCGGATTTGTGTTTTGTAAACGTTGTGGATACACCTTTGCATGTAACACTAATCCTCTTAAAAAACAATATTACCGTCATAGTAAAAACAACAAAGCCTGTAGTTTTCACAAATTTATTCCGGCAAATGAATTAGATAATCTTGTTTTAATGCAATTAGTAAAGACTTTCGGGGATGCAGAATTGATTGAACAGGCAATAAAAAAAGCTACGCCGGATATTGAAAGAAGAAAGGAATTGACCCGTGAACAAATCAAACTTCAAGTTGTTTTAAAGAAAATCAGTTCACAAAAAATAAACCTTATTGAGGCCGTTGCTGATGGATTGCTGAATAAAACTGAGATCGGGGAGAAAATGAATAAACTGAGATCGCAGGAGGAAGCAATCACACAAAGGCTATCAATAATTGACTTAGAACTTTCAAACATCCCATCACTCGAACAAATAAAACGTTCCAGTCAATGGGCTGTTAAAGTCATTTCCAACTCCACCAAAAACAATCCCGGCCTTATTTTTAAAAAAGATTTTCAATGGAAAAGACGATTGGCAGAAAAAGCCTTTAGTGGCGTTGGAATTGATGGGAAAAGATTAGGCGTGTATGTTGATTATACCAAATCAGGAACGTTCAGCGTTGAGATCAAAGGCATTTTTGAAAATACTGTAATTTCGTTACCTTTGACCGATGAAAAATTGATTGATGCCTTTACTTTAGACGGGGAATTTCAGAATGTTGAGAAGGAACTTGAAAAGATTAAATCAAATATGCGTGGTGAATGCGATGCATATTTCAGCAAGCGTATTTATCAATGACGACGAAAGCGGTTTGCACCACGATTTTGAAACCTGGCTTGAAAAACTTGCACCTGAAAAACCTTATTCACAGTATCGCCACAACGGATTTGAAGACAATGCCGATGCCCACCTGAAACGCCAGGTGATGGGCAGGGAAGTTGTAGTAGCTGTTACCGGGGGTAAGCTCGACTTTGGCCCATGGGAACAGATATTTTATGGCGAATTTGATGGCAAAAGACAAAAAAGGGTACTGGTAAAAATTATTGGGGATTGAATTTATTATTAATTTGCAAATAGATACACATTAATAGGAATTTCTAAGTATGAGAAAGTATTTTTTATTTGTTATTACATGTTCCATATGGCCATTAACCAACATTTTGGCAGCTCCGGGTATTACCCCTGCCGATTCTGCTGAATTCTATAACTGGTTTAACCTCGATATGCAAAATGACAGCATACCCGGTATCAGCACAGAGAAAGCATACGACCAATTGTTGAAGAACAAAAATTCAACCATCGTTGTAGTTGCGGTAATTGACGGAGGAGTTGACATCAACCACGAGGACCTGAAGGGCAAAATATGGACCAATGAAGATGAAATACCGGGAAACGGAATAGATGACGACCAGAACGGTTTTGTTGATGATGTTCACGGATGGAATTTCCTGGGTGGCAAAAATGGTGAAAACATAGAGCAGGAGGCATACGAAGTAACACGCATTTACAGGAAATATAAAGATGTGTTTGGTTCTTCAGATACACTAAACCTTAAAGGAAAAGACCTTGAGACATTTTATCTTTACAAAAAAGCCAGAAAAATATACTATGAAAAATTAAACAAAGCTTTAGAAGATATGGCTTTGATACAAAAATTTGAAGCCGGTTATTTAAGGGCTGACAGCATCATAAAATCAACCCTTAACAAAGACACCTTCAGCCTGGAGGAATTAAAGGCTACCGGGACATCAGAGAACATGGAATTTGCCATGGCCAGGATGATGATTGTAAATCTTAACGAAAATGGTTTTAAGATTGAAACCCTGAATAATTTTAAAAAACACGTAAATACCAGGTTAAACTACCATTTTAACCTTGATTTCAATCCCAGGACAATTGTAAATGACGATCCTGAAAACCCTGCAGATTCTATATATGGTAATAACGATATTATTGCAAATACCCCCGAGCACGGAACTTTTGTATCGGGAATTATTGCCGGTAACAGGAACAATAATATCGGCATGCAGGGAATAGCAGACAATGTAAAAATAATGGCCATACGTGCTGTCCCCGATGGTGATGAAAGGGACAAGGACATTGCCAATGCCATAAAATACGCGGTAAATAATGGTGCACACATCATAAACATGAGCTTTGGCAAAGACCTCTCCCCCCAGAAAGAGCTTGTTGACGAAGCCATAAGGTATGCCCGGGCACATGATGTTTTGCTTGTGCATGCCGCAGGGAATGATGGCGAAGATGTGGATAAAAACCCGAGACACCCTAACAGCAAAACCACCAACGGCGAGCTTTTATCCTCTCACTGGATATGCGTTGGCGCCTCAGCCAAATCAGCCGACCTGAATTTTGCTGGAAGTTTCTCTAATTATGGACGGAAATCTGTGGACCTGTTTGCCCCGGGCGTGAATATCTATTCGCTTAAACCGGATAACCGTTACGATGTACTCGACGGCACAAGCTTTGCAGCTCCAATGGTTGCAGGCACAGCAGCGTTGCTGAAGTCCTATTTTCCTGAGTTTACCGCTACTGAGATTAAAGATATTATTCTGGCTTCAGCTGAAAATTATAAAAAACAAAAGGTTACTTTACCTTCAAAAGATGAAGAAAAAAAGAAGAAAAAGACAAGGTTTGGAAAATTATCCTCCACCGGGGGATTATTAAATGTTTACAATGCAGTTGAAATGTGTGATTGAAAAACCTAATATTTTAAAGTTTCAATTATACTGCCACTTTCGTTGTATACAATCCATTCGCCTTTTTTCCGGTTGTTTTCATAACTACCCTGTTCTTTAAGCAAACCGTTTGGATACCAGCTTTTAAAGACACCTTCGAGGGTATCATTATGGTAATTGACCTCGTACAACTTTTCGCCGTTTTCGTTCCAGTATTCCCATGTGCCTGATATAAAACCGTTTTTATAAGTCCCTTTCCATTTCAGCTTGCCATTCTTATAGAAATAAACGGCATCGCCCTGCAGTTTGCCTTTTCTGAAACTCAAAATCTCTTTGGTGAGGTCTGTGTCACTGTATACCACCCTGCATTTGCCGGTATATAGCGAAAGCTTATCTTCAACGTATAGCAAATCCTCATCAAGCTGTTCTTCTTTAATGATGATCTCCTCCGAACAGGAGCTAAGCCCCGCGGCTATGATAACCATTAAAACATATATAAACCTGATGAGCTTCATTTGAATGCTGATTTTAATCCCTTTAACGGATTTAAAACCTTAATGTTGGGGTAAGTTTGACAAAAATCGCCAAATGTGCAGTGAAAATATAATAATGATTGGTTAAGGAGTCACAATATAATAAAGAAGCTGTCCAAAAAGAAGTCTTCACGCAAAGAACACTAAGATTTTCGCAAAAGACGCAAAGTATAAATTGCTGTTATATTATACTTTGCGCATCTTGCGTTTTTCAATTTTGCGACCTTTGCGTGAAATTCATTACCTTTTTAGACAGCTTCTTGATCAAGTAAATCTGCCATGACTGGCAGTTAATATAATAAATCTGAATTTTTCAAAGAATAATGAGTTTATGTAAAAAGTAACCTTTTCGTTTCTTTTTTAATCAGCATCGGATTATTCCCTTAACTTATCTTCTTTTTTCCAGATGGTTTTGCGGCCGACAAATTTCATACCGAGGACATAACCTTTGATCTGCAGAACTTTTTTATCACCTTCAAACCACATGTAACAGTCATATGTCTTGCCTTCTTTAGGGTCATATATAGTCCCGCCCGACCATTGCTTTTTGGCTTCATCGTAAGTAAAACCCTTGAGTATGGTAAGGCCCATAACAGGTTTGTCTTTCAACTTCGGATCGGGGTTTTCAACATCCTTTTTGTCTTTGTCCTCTTTCAGCCACTCGATCTTTCCATAATACTTTCCGTTGGTAGCTTTGAAAATCCTTACCTGCGATTTGTCTTCATCTGTAAGCCATATTCCGACAATATCATCACTCTGTCCAAAAGCGGCAAATTTTGCCATTAGAATAAGCGTAAGCAAAAGCGAAATTTTTTTCATAATGATCAGATTTAGTTAATATTTTCGAATATAAGTTATATATGAATATGAAAATCCGAGACCTTCATTAAAAGGCATATCTTTTCGTTCTGTTTCGTTCCATTCGCTAAAATCAATTTCCGGGAAAAAAGTATCTGCTTCAAAATACTTATGCACCAGGGTAAGGTAAAGCTTGTTTGCCACAGGGTAAAACTGCCGGTAAACCGATGACCCGCCGAATATGAAATTCTCTTTGCTACTGCTCATTTTTTCCATTGCCTCTTCAAAAGAATATGCCATAAGGCAACCATCAAAACGATCGTTTTTATTGTCTGAAATAACCAGGTTTATCCTGTCGGGCAAGGGTCTTTTCGGAAGCGAAAAATAGGTATTCCTCCCCATCACGATGACATTGCCCGATGTGAGGGTTTTAACCCTTTTAAGGTCATCGGGGATATGCCATAAAAGCCGGTTATCCTTGCCTATTGCAAAATTTTCTGATATAGCGACAATGATTGATATGTTTTTCATGAAACCGGTATTAAACAGAGATGGGAGCTTTTATATGCGGGTGTGGGTCGTAATTTTCAAGGGTAAAATCATCATATTCAAATTGAAAAATATCTTTTATTTCAGGATTAAGCTTCATCCGGGGTAAACTGCGCGGTTCCCGTTCGAGCTGTTTTTGAACCTGTTCGACATGGTTCAGGTATATATGGGCATCGCCAAGGGTATGGATAAATTCATGCGGTACCAGCCCAGTAACCTGTGCCACCATCATCAGCAATAATGAATAAGAGGCAATGTTGAAAGGAACCCCCAGGAAGATATCAGCGCTGCGCTGATAAAGCTGGCATGAAAGCTTACCATCGGCAACATAAAACTGAAAAAGCACATGGCAAGGGGGCAGGTTCATGTTGTCAAGGTCTGCAACGTTCCATGCGCTTACGATATGCCTTCTCGAATCGGGATTATTTTTTATAGAATCTATAAGGCTGGTAACCTGATCAATATGCCCACCGGTATAGGATGGCCAGCTTCTCCACTGGTAACCGTATATGTGCCCCAGTTCACCACCGGGCCCTGCCCATTCATCCCATATAGACACCCCATGCTCTTTAAGATACCTGGTGTTCGTCTCCCCTTTTAAAAACCACAGGAGTTCATAAATTATAGATTTTAGGTGCAGCTTTTTTGTTGTTAATAACGGAAAACCATGCTGTAAACCAAACCTCATCTGGTAGCCAAAAACGCTGATTGTACCAGTACCTGTCCTGTCTTTTTTTTCCTGTCCGTTCCTGATCACATGATCAAGCAAATCAAGGTATTGTCTCATTTCTGCCCCGGGTTGTTTTCGATTATGATAGTAGCGTAAAAATAACAAAGTTCAGCATATATATTCCAAACATTTACCGAAAGTTATCCACCTGTTAATTTCTTTTGAGTTTTTAACAATACATTGAGAATATTAATTTATATTTTTAACCCATTATGTTAACAAAATGAATAAAACTGCCAGATATATCTTTATTATACTGGGCATACTGGTGTTATTATTTGTCCTCTGGTTTTTCAAAAGCATTGTTGCCTACATTCTTATATCTTTGGTTTTATCACTGTTAGGAAAGCCAATTGTGGATATGCTGCTAAAATTAAAAATTAAAAAATTCAGGTTACCGGTTTGGCTTTGCGCACTTGCCTCGCTTGTAATGCTCTGGATAGCGTTTTATGCCTTTTTCAGGATTTTTGTCCCCATCGTGGTAAACGAGGCTGAATACCTGTCCGGTGTTAAAATACAAACCCTTATCACTTCCCTTGAGGAACCGATTGACAAGGTGGAAATTTTTCTTAATAAATTCAGGATCGAAAAAGAGGAGAACCTCTCCCTTGCTGAAACATTGTCTCAAAAACTTTCAAATCTGCTGAGTATATCAACTCTTTCCGACATACTGGGCTCCCTGGCCAACCTGCTTGGGAATGTATTTATCGCGCTTTTCTCTATCACATTCATTACATTTTTCTTTCTTAAAGATGATAAAATGTTCATCAACGCCATACAACTGGTTATTCCCGAAAAACATTCAAAAGCGTTTGAACACGCCATGGTGTCGGTTAAATCGCTGTTGATGAGATATTTTGTAGGGTTGCTCGGACAAATCACCGAAATTATGATACTTGTAACCCTTGGTCTCACGCTGGTTGGGGTTGGTTTTCAACATAGCCTGGTGATCGGGCTGCTGGCCGGTTTTTTCAACATCATACCTTACCTGGGCCCGCTTATCAGCAGTATCTTCGGCACCATTCTCGGCATGGTGATACACATAGACAAAGACCTCCACGGCGGACTGCTGCCCATGGCCGGTTATATGATCGTGGTCTTCATAATTGTGCACCTTATTGACAACCTGATATATCAGCCTTTGATATTCTCTAAAAGCATTAACGCGCACCCCATGGAGGTTTTCCTGGTGATACTTATAGCCGGCCATCTGGCCGGTGTTATCGGG
>JAFGPL010000148.1 GCA_016936215.1 Bacteroidales bacterium | reverse complement strand
GTCTCAGTCCGGACTTTAATGGCAATTGCACATGAAAATTTAAATCTTATTATTGGTTGATAGACTCCGGACCCTGATCATCTCTCACCGGTACAAATTGACCACCCAGGACCGTGATTAATCCTATGATCTACTGGAAACAGAAGTATTCTGGAGGGGTCTGATAGTTTTAAACTTTCTATCAATTTACAGGAAGAAATATTTTTATGAGTTAAGATAGAGGAATCAAACATAGTGCCGTTCGGGACCCCAAACGGACAAAAATTGCAACCAGATTAAAGTACTTCGGAGTATGAAAACATTAATAGAACCTTAATTCTCATTTGGATTAATCAAAGATAACCGACACAACATTACAATCATACAGATTATTATATATTTGATTAATCTAACTTCTATAAAATGAATTCTGAGAGATTATGAATATTTTATTGCACAGAACGATTCTCGTATTAAGTTTCCTTCTTTCCGTTTTCAATATTTTGAATTGTCAGAAAAAGCCCCTCGCCAGGCCATCTGAAGTACAATACCGATGGCATGAGCAGGAGCGTATTATGTTTGTATGTCTCGATCCATGCACCTGGCAGGGAAGGGAATATGATAATCACTCCACAAGTCTTTCACGTATTAATCCTTCGAAGCTTAATACTGACCAGTGGTGTGAAGCTGCCCTTGCCTGGGGTGCGAAAGAGATCCTTTATGTCGCAAAGCATACAGGAGGATTCTGCTGGTGGAACACAATGACATCTGATTACAGCATACGGAATACAACATGGAAGGCTGGAAAGGGAGATGTACTGAAAGAGTTGTCTGAATCATGTCGCAAGTACGGACTCAATCTTGGCGTTTATGTATATCCGGGAGACGATACATGGGGTGCAGGAATAGGAAGCGGAGGGAAAACAGCAGATCCGTCGAAGCAGGAGGCTTACAACCAGGTCTTCAGACAGCAGCTTACCGAAGTACTCTCGAACTATGGGCATATAACCGAGGTCTGGTTCGATGGCAGCTGTGTGATAAATGTAAGCGATATACTCGATAAATATGCCTTTGAATCTGTAATCTTCCAGGGACAAAAAGCCACCTTACGATGGTCCGGGACAGAGTCGGGAAAACTTTTCTATCCGGCATGGAATACACTCAGTAGAGAAAAGCTTAAGACAGGTATTTCCACTCAGTACGATGATGATCCCGACGGTGATGCATGGGCTCCACTTGAAGCAGACGTTACACTTTACAACCACAACTGGTTCTGGTCTGCCACTAATGAGAAGAAGCGACGTACACTCGACGAATTGATGGATATCTATTATAAATCAGTAGGTTATGGCGGTGTTCTACTGCTGAATTCCACACCAGACACTACCGGCCTGATACCCTCAGATGACATGATCCTGTACGAAGAGTTTGGGAAAAACATTTGCAGTCGGTTCGACAACCCTCTTATATCACTGAAGGATACTTCAGGGATATTTTTTGAAATCCCTTTGAATAAAAATAAGGAGATAAACCATGTTGTCCTGATGGAAGATTACAGGTATGGACATCGCATAAGGGAGTATGTGGTTGAGGGTCTTTCAGGAAATGAGTGGAAGGTTCTTGCAAAAGGAAGTGCAGTCGGAAGGATGAAAATAGATCCATTTTCAACCACGGCTGTATCAAAGGTCAGGCTAAATATAACAAAATATGCAGATCTGCCCCTGATCCGTTCATTTGCAGTTTATAAAGCAGAAAACTATATTTTCAAACCAGATCCTTTCAGTTCAATTGAGTGGAATGTTTGCGGACCCTGGGATACAAAATCATTCATTAACGGTAAAGGAAAACTGACAGTTGACCTGAGTAAATTCATAATGAAACCTGGGCAGTATGAAGTTACCTTCACAAGTTCTGTGGTTATAACAGGTATGCATGTGGAAAAAGCCGGGATATATTTTGATAATGACATGTTCACGCAGCAGGATTTTATTCAACGCAAGGATGGAAGCAATACTTTCTTTATTAACAGAACGGCCCAGGTGGCTCAGGGAAGTAAAACTATTTTAGAAGTGGAAATGACCTCTGATAATTCAGTATTTCATAACAAAGGGGAGATCCTAATCAGGGAACGGCCTCAAGATAGCAAATAATTGCAGAAGCCAGACAGGATGATCACATTTCGCAGGGAAAGGTTATGATTTGCATACACAACTAAAAAACAAATACTTAACTGCGACTTTTGGTGGTCAATATGACCGGTTTTTATACCAATCATTGGTACAAAAGGATATTTCATGGCAGTTCCCGGTAAAATTTCCTATAATCAGCAATTCTCAGAAAGTTAAAGCGTTTCTGCCGTTTAAGCGTGGAAAAGCTATTCCCCTGGGAATTTACAATATGAATTTGATAACTTGTTAAATGGAGTACTTGCATCAACAGATTTAAGATATCTTCCCAGTTCTGCTACCAGAGATGACAGTATCTCAGGAAATAAAAGAGAAACATCCTTATTTTCACTTATGTCTTCAGCAATGTTATAAAGTTCCTCCCTGCCCTCCTTATACCAATAAATAAGCTTCCAGTTGCCCTTACGGATTACAGAATAAGGTTCTAAATCATAATTATGCGGGAAATGCCATATAAAACTCCGGTCTGATACATCTTTTGTCTTGCCGTGAAGCAAACTTGTGAAGCTAATGCCATCAATAAATTCTTCTGACTTTTTATACTTATCTGAACCTGCCATATCGAGTATGGAAGGGAAAAAATCCTCAATAATAACAGGGGTATTGCATACTGTACCTTCAGTAGTTACTCCCGGCCATTTGACAATCATCGGATCCCGTATACCTCCCTCATACGGGCTTACCTTATGTCCCCTTAAAGGCACATTTTGAGGACATTGAGAAGGAGCTCCATTATCAGACATGAAAATTATTATAGTGTTTTCTTCAATACCCAAAGTTTGTACCTCATTCAGAATATCACCCAGCGATTTATCCATGCCCTCAATCATCGAAGCAAGAGTTGCTTCAAAATCAGTTAATCCCCCGGATTTATATTTATTATAGAATCTCTCATCCTTTTCCCATGGTGCATGTACAGCATAATGAGACATATATAAGTAAAAAGGTAATCCTTGCTTTACAGCCTTTTTCATCTCTTTCAGGGCCTCAAGAGTAAGCGCTTCTGTAAGAAATATGTCCTTTTCATGATAATTCTGCAGCCCTGGCACATCCCAGATCGTATCTTCACTTCTCCATGCTGCACTGAAATTATATTTCCCATAATACGACCCCGGCCCTCCAGGAGCATGTCCGGCTATATTAACATCAAATCCCAGATTCAGAGGATCTTCACCGGGTGTTCCTTTCGCTCCCCAGTGTGCTTTCCCTACATGAATAGTCTTATAACCTTCTTCCTGCAGATAAGAAGGTAGTGTTTTAGCATAAACAGTTTTTTCAATTCCCGGTACAGGGCTTAGCCCGTTAACGTTCCACTGAGGCAGATCAAGCGAGCTATGCTTTGTATCAGGTGAAATGTTTTTCCTTAACGTCCAGTTCGTAACTCCATGACGTGCTGCATTCATCCCTGTCATCAGGCTTACTCGTGTAGGAGAACTTAACGGACATGCGTATGCCTGAGTGAATTTCATTCCCTGAGATGCCAGCCGCTCCATATTCGGAGTCTGATAACGCTCATTTAAGGCAGTTTTTTTGTCCCAAAAAGGAACAGAGGTCTCCTGCCAGCCCATGTCGTCAACCAGAAATAGAATTATATTGGGTTTGCCAGGAACTTCCTGTGAAATTCCGGGGATGCAGCCAGCAAAAGATGCTGCCAATAATCCGGTTTTTTTAAGAACACTCAGCATTCGATTGTTTGTTTATCACTTAATAAATTTAAGAACATAATTAACAGGCACGAGGAAATGCAGCGAGTGACAGCCCTCGATCATCAGCGGATCGGGGGCTTATTATTAAGTTTTGGTATGTTTAACTGGTTTGAAATCTCAAATAATTAAAGATTGCTATCAGGTTTCTTTATATGCTAAAATGCTGAATCAATAGCTTTAAGGTGTTCAATAAACAAGTTTTGAGCTGGGAAATCTTTAAAATCAGGATTCGGAACAAATTTATATGCTCCTTGATCTCCTTTAACAAACATTGATGATATTGGAGTCGTTGCTAAAATTTCCCATTTGTCATCAATTCCTTTTTGAGGACCGCTAACTCCAATCATTCCTCCATCTATAAAAACATCAATATCAGGGTTTTCTAAATCAATTGGTGCAAATCCTGTAACTGGAATATCACTAATTTCAAATGTACCAAATGAGGTAAAATCAATATTTGTTCCATCAATCGTGGTAACAGTAACTCCTACCTTATTTTGTTTAAAATGACCAATTCCGGGATTGTCAGCTAAGAGACAAATCATTTTCTGTGTTTCTTCTTCAGAACGAAGAGCAATAATCATTAAAAAATCTTCAATTTTTATCTCACCATTTTCAGAAATAAATGAGTTTTCAAAAGATGTAGTCAAAATATCACCTTCTCCAGTCTCATGATCCTAACTATTATGCATTAATTCTACAATAACATTATCAGAGGATGAATTTAAGGTAGGATCAATATCAACCACGAATGTATTATCAACATCTTCTTTCCAGAATGCGTCATTAACAGGTTTTTTAAAGGATCCCATCAAATACTTAATTTCATCGAGTTTATGTACAACAATTGAACCATCTTTATTTGGTAAAATAGAAAAAGTCTGCTCCTTCGAACAATTGGTACATTTACAAGTTATCGTATGACCTGTAGCAGATACATTTTCAAATGATAATTTTTTTCCTGAGCATTCAGGACAGATTTTTATTCTATAATTGGTTTTTACAATTTCTAATAAAGGGGGATATTTTGTCCGAATCTCATCAAGGATCTTCATGTTCACAATCCAATTTTCTTGCAATTCTTTATCAGTTGCCATAATTACCTCCTGCCTTTTTAAAAATACCCATAGTAAATTTATACAAAATCTTTTAATTTAACCTATGCGGCATCCCCATTCATTGGAAACCATGAGGTTTTAGATGCAACGAGACAAGTTTATTCCACAAATTAGTCAGAGGGAATGCCGCTTCTTTTTATATTTACGTTATGAATATAAAATGTCGTAAAATGGAAAAAAATAAATTATTTCTTGATTATAATAGCTTTTGCAATTATTGGATGTTCACCATCCAAAATAATGCTGGTCGATGCAAGTTTTCTTTCTTCCGTAAAATAAGCGGCATCGCCCATCCATCCCTGTGCATTTGACTGGCCGGCCCAGATAAAAAGATCCAGTTTTCCCTTTGAACTTAAAGTAAAAGGAAGAAATAAAACTAAAAACAGGGTTTTGTAAAATAAAGTAGCAGGCTGTTGCATTTTAACTCGTTTTTTAAGGTGTGAAAACTGCTTTTTCTCCTTCCGCCAAATTTAATTTAATAAACTGACCATCTTTTTCATACTCCTTATCAGACGAAAATTCTGCATTGCCAAACGGATTTTCAAGGACGATTTCTCCTCCTTTTTCAGAGGTCATCTCAATTTTGATTACCTGGCCGTTCTCCATTGAGGCAGAAACCAGGAATGCACCTCGTGAGCGCAAAGTAGAAAATGAAACATCCTGCCAGTCAGCGGGAATTGCCGGAAATACTTTTACCACGCCGGTATGGCTTTGTATCAGCATTTCCTGGATGGCCGAAGCAAAAGCAAAGTTCCCTTCCAGTGTAAATGGCCGGTAAGTCATTTTGGAGTAGCCTGCTTTGCACTGATCGCCATTTACATGAAACGAATTTTTCAGGCAAAAACAACGGGCAAAAATCCGCAATGCTTCGGCTGCTTTTTCGCCTTCAAAAGCACGGGCATACAAATTGGCCTGCCAACTGTAGGAGTAACCTGTCCAAAAATCGGGACCAACTTCCTCCAGATTATCCAGGGTATTTTGAATGATTTCTTTGTCTTCTGCTCCTTTGGAAAAATCCACGAGCCCAAGGGGATGAAATCCCATCAGGTGTGAAAAATGCCGGTGCGACTGTTCGTAAGGAACGGTTGAGGATAACATCAGCCCCGTTCCCGGATCGACCGCCAATTGTGGCCATCCTTCCAATATCTGTTCCCACTTTTGTGCTTCGTCATTCAGGTTTAGTTCACGCGCCATTTCTGCTGCTTTTTCGTAGGTCCAGTGAATGAGCGCCAGATCGAAGTTGGTAGTTTCATCAAACCAGGCTCTTCTTGAGTTGTCAAAAATTTCGGGACTCGAGCTGATAGGTAGTTTGCGCATTCCTTTTTCGTCTTTAACTGAAATTTCATCAAGGAAAACAGCTACATCCCGAAGCCAGGGATAGGCCTTTTCTTTCAGAAATTCTGCATCTTTTAAATATATCCAGTGGAGATAGAAATGGTGAGCCAGCCACGAAGCCACCGTGGGTCCAAAAGAATATTGTATCCACCCGCCCATGGGTTGGCCGGTAAGTGTGGTGACACCCGGAACATTCAGTCCCGCCGTTCCAAAGTATGTCCTGGTATATTCTTCAAATGTTTCTTTGTATTTCCACATCCAGTTCAAAAAACCCTTTTCAAGGTCGAGGTAGTTGCCTGTGTATGCGGGCCAGTAGCTTAACTGCGTGTTTAAGTTGTGATGGAAATCACCTTTCCACGGAGGGAGTCTGCCGTTATCGGCTGTCCACACTGCCTGCAGCGAAATGGGTGGAGAGTCGGCCCTGGCTACCGATCCAAACTTATACATTTCGAGGTAGTATTGTTTTTCAAGAATGGAGTCGGGAAGCGAAACTGAAGAGCGTTGCCAGTAGTTTTTCCACCATGCTTGATGGGTGCTCAGCGAACTGTCAAATTTGTTTTTCCCGATTTGCTGTGTCGTCAGTTCTTCTGCCTTAAGCTGGCCTTCCTGCCCCGAGAAAGTTGACGAAATACTCCAAATCCCGGTCATCGTATTTTCGTTGGTGTCCCAGTTAACGGACACTTCGTATTCAAAACTGCCCCATCCCTTTTGCCGGTAAACCTGCCGGTTATTTTCTGCAGTTACGCAGCCTTGCTCATATCCCAGCCGCTGAAGGTCCTGACCGGCAACCGGGTTGTCTTCTCCGCTGTCAAAAGGTTTTTGATATTGGGGTGGGATTATTGCGGGCGAAAAACCAGCGGGCACATTTTTAAACCTGAACCAACCATAAGGCTCAGAGGCATGTACAAAGGTTTCGAGGGTAACACCATTTTCCCATTTCACCCTGCATACGGCTTCCGATAAATCGAGTATCACTGATTTCACCGGCCCCAGGAGATTGGCGTCAAACTCCAGGGCTGCCCCAGGTATTTTTGAAGGGGCCGGCATATTGTCGTATGGAGCGTCAAACAACTCCTGCACAAGGCCGTAGGTATTGTTCCTAACCTGTTTCTGCACCCACTCAAAACTGAACTCAGGTTTAGACAAGTTATCAACAGGCCTGAGGTCCCACAGATCGACACGGTCGAGCGAAATACGAAGATGATCGCCACTTTGCCATATCAAGGCACCCAGCAAGCCATTACCCAGGGGAATGGCCTCATCCCAGGTGTTTGCAAGTTCTGCAAATTCAAGGTTGTACTTTTCGACAGGGCCCGAAACAGGCTCTTTAGAACAGGAAAGAAGTGCCAGGGCAGCAATTGTTACAACTATTTTACTAATCATTTATCTATTTTATTCGTTTAAAATCTCTTACTTCTTATTTTGATTTTGGCGTTGATTATTCCTGCTCAATATACGCCGGATTGGGAAAAGGCATTTGGGCGCCAACATTCTTTCTCCATTGGTGCAATAATTCTTTTAATTCTTCTGCTTTTTCAGGTTTGTCTTTAGTCAGATCTGTTTTTTCTTCGATGTCGCTTTTCAAATTATATAATTCAATACGATTATCCTCAAAAAACTCGATGAGTTTATAATCTCCTAATCTTACGGCGCCTGAGGGTCGTCCTCCAAGGCCTCCGCTGTAGTGAGGATAATGCCAGAACAATGGTCGTTCTTTTATCTTCCGGCCCTCCAGCAGGGGTTTCAGACTGATGCCATCCTTGTGCTGTTGGGGCTTTAGCTTTATCCCGGATAAATCCAGCAAAGTAGGGTACAAATCTGTCCCGGTTGCCGGAAAATCAGTAGAAGAGCCAGCTTCAATTTTTACAGGCCAGCGAAAGATCAAGGGCTCCCGGATACCTCCTTCATAAAGATAACCTTTCCCGGTCCTTAGCGGCAGATTGGTGGTGGGTATATTATCTGTCCGTATGCTTGTGGACATTCCCCCGTTATCTGAAGTAAACACCACAATGGTATTTTCCGACAAGTTTTCCTGATCAAGTACTTGAAGCAGGTGCCCCACATTTTCATCCATGCTTTCCACCATGGCTGCATAGTGGGGCATATTTTGCCATTGCTTATGGTATGTCGCCCCTTTTTTAACAAACTCTTGTTCATCGTAATTCATTTGAGCGAGCTTGCTTCGGTATTTTTCCACTTTTTCAGGTTTTCCCTACATGGGAAGATGCACTGTGTAAAACGATAAAAAAGAAAAAAAAGGATTGTCTTTATTTTCCCTAATGAAGCTGATGGTTTCGTCAGTAAGACGGTCAGTCAGGTATTCCCCCTCCTTTCCGTCTTCAAGCTGCGGATTGTTGTAGGGGGCAAAATAGCCTCTGGCAGGCGTACCCGTATTGTTGCCCCCTTTGTTTATATCGAATCCCTGATGGTTTGGATAGTATTTATCTTCCTCACCGAGATGCCATTTGCCTGCAAAAAAAGTATTATAACCAGCCTCCTTAAAAGCTTCTGCTATAGTATATTCTTCCAAATCAAGCTGCAGGTTAAATGGATGAGAAGCCAGTTTCTGGTTTTTATGCGATCCGTAATGCCTGTTTCCCGGAATATAGTCAGTCAGGTTCAGACGGGCAGGATATTTACCGGTAATAATGGCCGCCCGTGAAGGCGAACATACAGGACTTGCAGCGTAAGCATCGGTAAAAACCAAACCTGAGGCAGCCAGTTTATCAATGTTGGGGGTTTCATAGAATTTGCTACCGGTATATCCCAAATCGGCCCATCCCAAATCATCAACTAAAATAAACAGGATGTTGGGTTTATCATTTTTTGATTTTCCCTCATATAAACATCCGTAGCAAATAATCAAAAAGACAGCGACAGTGATAAGGAATTTTATTCTCATTTTAATTCCTCCTTTATTTTGTTGGCAAAACGTTCTCCCAACTCTAAAATTCCAAACGTATTAAAGTGAATTTTGTCATCCGGGTAAGGAGAATTAGGTTCATCTCCACGCAGCGGCAAATCGTCTGTTTCAATTACAAAAGCTTTTTCTGATGCCAATTTATGACCAGAATTTTGGTCCACATTTTTTTGTGCTTCACGAACTTCTTCCCTGCCGGTAAACCGTTCCAGCGGCACCGGAATTACGTATCCATAAATAAACAACATTTTCGGTGCATTCAACTGCTTCCGTATTCTTTTTATAAAATGATGAAAATTTTTGCCATAATTTCTGTTATTTTCCACTCCCGCAATGTCGCGGGCATCGGCTTCGCCCTGCTGCCAAACCATTGCCTTAATCTTCGGTTTATATCCTTTAGCTTCCAGTTCACTAAGGCCGGCTTCAACGGTGTGAATAAACTTTTTAAACTCAGGCCCAAAGTTTGCCGTATCATTTTTATTCTTTCCGGTAGCCCATTGTTCATATAAGTTTGAACCAGACAAAGCATGTTTTATTAATGCAATTTCTCTATCAGGGTAAAGTTTTTTCAGCGTAGTCCCCATACTCAATTCCACTCCAAACTTGTCGGGAGTTTCTGATGCCTGGCACAGAGGTCCCCATTCCATGGCTGTTCCACCTCCTCCTAAGTTTTGAGAATAAAAAAAATGTACTGATTTATCTGTTTCAAAATCAGGTGGAATATTTTTCATGTACCCCTGACCGGTTGCGTTCGACTGGCCTCCAATTAAATATACATCGATTGCTTTCTTATTCTGTGAAAAAGAAATCATAACCGAAAAAACCAGCAAAAACATCAATAAATTTCGTTTCATATTTATGCTTTAATTCACGTTAAAAACGTCAAAATTTTTAATTTGTACTTCCCCTTTTGATTCCAAAATTTGTAGTCTCACAGCATCTACTTCCATATCCTCAAACTGGTGAATGAATTTATGGCCAATACAGGAACCTTCAAAAATAGTTTGCCAGCCATCTTTTGTTTTTCCCTCAAGCACAAATTCCCTTACGCGTTCTCCTTTGACAATATCTTCCTGAACTATCACGTGATTAATTCGCTGATTTTTAAAAAGACTGAGTTTTATCTCCTTTCCTGTTCCTGAAGTGGAAGCAATTGGGGTTGAAAATCTGTGTTTTATCTCCTTACCAAACTCCTTTAGCCGCTCAACATCGGGTTCAGGCAGCAGCCCATCCGGATTTGGCGTTAGTCCCAGAATCAGGGTAGAATTGTGGCCAACCGATTTATAATACATATTCATCAAATTTTCCACTGGAAGAATATGTTCTTCATCACCGGGTTCCCAAAACCATTCGTGCCGGCCGTTGTATCCGCGCAGGGGTGCATCGCTCATGGCTGGCATATAGTACTTTCCGTTCGGGTCGCCTTCTTTTAATAACTGAAAATTATTTGCCAGAACTACTTCCTGATTGGTTGAGTGTAAATAGGGAAACGGATAAGTTCCCCAACAAGGATACGGAACAGTGCCGCTCTCACTGCCGCCCCAGCGAATATCGGCACGTTGTGAGTTGTGGTAAAAAATGCAGTTGGGCTGATGCTTTTCGAAGACTCTCAATACATCCGGGCCGTCCAGCTCCGGTCCGTGGGCGCCCCCATCGAACCATACAATGGCCAAAACGCCGTAACGCGACATGAGCTCTTCCACCATCCCCTCGCACATTCGGTTGTAATATTGCTGCCGGTTTTCTGCAAATTGATTGTCGCCATTCACTATAAAATCAAAAACACCGAAAAAAGAATTCCAGCGAATACCGATGTATATTCCAGGTTTCACACCGTTTTTGTGACATGATTCCACAAAATCTTTTACAATGTCACCTTTTCCGTAGCGCCACTTTACCGCTTTCAGGCTATACGGGTTCACATCGCTCTGGTAAAGGGCAAAACCTGTTTCGTGAGTAGCAGTAAGTATGGCAATTTTACAGCCGGCATCTTTTGCCGCTTTTATCCATTGGTCGGTATCCAGGTTTTTTGGATTGAAAATATTGTAATCGACAATGGGCGTAATCCTGTTTTTCTGCTGGTTGTATTTTCCCCCGTCAAAAACATGCAGGTCGTAATGAAAAACGGCCACCAGTTCGGCATTTTGCCAGGTTAACTGGGCTTGTGTTGGGATGGGAACATTTACTTTATTCTGAGTTTTGGCATATCCAAGAATACCAAATAGTAATAAAACCGTCAACTGTAACTTTTTCCTCATTTTCATATCATTTATTAAATGATTGCTGGCTTACTTCTTCTTTGCCCGCAGTGCTGGGGTATTTAGATTTTATTTAGAAATTAATTCGAATCGTACCAAGTAACATTCCTGTTTATTTGGAATCATTGATATACCCCATTTCAATCCTGCTCCAACAACAACCGGATTTATTAAGTCGGGACGAAAAGCTCCCGGCGCAATTGCACGTTCTTCTACTTTTGCATTAAGTTTGTCTGACATAAAATCAATTCCGTCAGGGGCATATTCAAATGTTTCTGACAGAGATGCGAAAGCTCCAACTCCTGTGCCTTGCGGCCAGATTAATACTTCATGACTTCTTTCAAGTATTTCTCTCCCGTATTTGGTATACGGGCCTCCGGGATATTTTGAAAAGGCAACGCCCATGGCTGTGTGGGCTGGTCCTCCGTGTCCGCCAACCAATGAACGGCCTTTATAATACAACCAATATAATCCATTTCTATAAAGTAAAGAAGCGTCATCAACCCTGTAACTGTCAAACTTTTCAGGCTCTACGCTTACTTTTAGAATTGGTTCCCCGCTAACTCTTTTAAAAGGTCCGGTTGGTAAATCGGAAACAGCTACGCCAATAGCTGTAACATCAGTAATATTATTGTTTTCAAATTCACCATCGGCATTTCCGGGTGTTGGTTTTACCCCTGTATAAAATAAGTAGTATTTACCATTGGCGTATAATATGTTTGGTGTAAAAACAGCTTGTGAATCCCATGTGCCCTTTTTGCCTGAATCCAGCATTTCACCCACTTCGGTCCATGAAAAGCCCTCATCTTCAGATTTAGCGCACCAAACGCTTGCTCCCCAATATCCGGCCCCCCAATATTTTGGTTCAGCATCGGGTATTTTGGTATAATACACATAATATGTTTGGCCTACTTTCATTACATCACTTGGATCGCGACGTGTTACACCTTCTTCGAAACCTATTCCGGTTACTTCACTGAATTTAAATTCTGTATTTGAAAATTTCTCCTTTATTGAATTAAGTTCCTGGCCTTGTGAAGAAAATGGATATAACAGGCCAAGACCAACAATTACAATGATTACTGTTCCTGTCATTTTCTGTCTTATTTCTGTGGGTTGAATATACTGAAATCCTCAATCGTATTAATACGCGCTCTGCTTTGCACATAAAATTCCCCAGTGAGGAGTGATTCAGACTGATAATTTAAACATATCTCCCAAAGAGTATTATTTCCCTTTGAAATTAATTCACATGGAAACAAACC
>JAFGPL010000147.1 GCA_016936215.1 Bacteroidales bacterium | reverse complement strand
GTGAACCTATTTTATCAAAGAATGTCCTTACAAATAAGGTATAGTAAGTGTTTTAATCATGTGGCAAGAAGTAAATACCCTAGTATTGCAATATCAATATGCTGGTTTTAAAGAAACTAATTAAAAATCTCCCGCAGATCACACAGATATTCGCTGATTTTTTCTGCGTAAATCCGCGATATCTGCGGGAAAATATTTTGTCATAATGATATGAGCCTTTATGTTACATAGGAATACAAAAAAAATGACCGGAAGAATTAAATATCAGGTTTATATGAATTATATACTGCAATATCAATATGCTGGTTTTAAAGAAACTAATTAAAAATCTCCCACAGATCACGCAGGTATTCGCTGATTTTTTCTGCGTAAATCCGCGAAATCTGCGGGAAAAAATATAATAAATGAACCATCAGACTGACAAAGGATTAATATTCGACATCAAAAGGTTTTCGGTCAATGACGGGCCGGGGATCAGGACTACCATATTTTTCAAAGGCTGTCCCCTCTCCTGCTGGTGGTGCCATAACCCCGAAGGCATTTCGCCCGAAACCGAAGAGGTGTTTGTCACCGAAAAACTTGATGGAAAGGATTTTTTGCGCAAAAAACAGGTCGGCACCTGGTTTTCGGTTGACGAACTGATGAAAGAGATTGAAAAAGAACAGGTTTTCTATGAAACATCAGCAGGGGGGGTGACCTTTTCAGGGGGCGAACCTTTGCTGCAATATGAGTTTTTGCTGAAACTAACAGATGCATGCACCTCGAAGGGGATTCATACCTGCCTTGACACAAGCGGGTATGTTTCACCCGAAATATTTAAATCGGTCATTAACAGTTTTGACCTTTTTCTTTATGACATAAAAACTCTTGATAATGAGAAACATATTAAGTATACAGGATTTTTGGCAGATATCATCCTGGCCAATCTGCAGACTTTGGCGGACGCAGGTAAGCAATTCATCATCCGTATTCCTGTCATCCCCGGCATCAACGATCATGAAGAAAACATTACAGCAGTTAAAGACCTTATCAGCCGTCTGAACAATGAAACAAAAGAACTTCATTTATTGCCCTATCATGCCATTGCAAAGGGTAAATATTTAAGGTTTGGCAGGGAATTTAAGATGTCTGGAGTTAATGAGCCTTCTGAAAATGAGTTACTACGGTTAAAGTCTGAATTTGAAGAAACCGGTTATAAAGTAAAAATCGGAGGTTAAAAGCATTGCAAACGATTAATAATTTAAATAATATGAACGAACGGATAAAAAGATTAAGGGAGAAGAGCATGAATGCAGTGAACTGCATTTCGGCAGAAAGGGCCCTGCTGGTAACGGAATTTTATAAAAGCGCCGCAGCAGGCGAGGTCTCTGTCCCCGTTCAAAGGGCATTGTGCTTTGAACATATTTTGCACAACAAAAAAATATTTATTGGAGAAGATGAACTGATTGTAGGTGAAAGAGGCCCGGCGCCTAAAGCTACACCCACCTACCCGGAGATAAATGTTCACACCATCGAAGACCTTGAAATTCTTCATAACCGTAAAAAAGTCAACTTTTTAAGCGACGGGGAAACCAGGAAAGCATATGCGGAGAAAATCATTCCCTGGTGGAAAGGAAAAAGCAACCGGGACAAAATGATGAAACTTTTACCACCGGAATGGCACGATGCCTACAAAGCAGGTATTTTTACCGAATTTCAGGAGCAACGTGCACCGGGACATACCGTGCTTGGGGATAAAATTTATCGTAAAGGCATGCTCGATATCATTTACGACCTTCATGAAGCCATTGAAAAACTGGATTTTTATAATGACACTCAGGCATTTGAAAAAAGGGAAGAGCTTAAAGCAATGGAAATCGCCGCCAATGCGCTGATAATGTTTGCCGACAGGCATGCCGAAAAACTGGATGAACTTGCTGACAAAGAAGCAAGTCCTGCCCGCAAAGAAGAACTCATGCAAATGGCTGCAATCTGCCGAACCGTTCCGGCAACTGCCCCCAAAAATTTTCATGAGGCTTTGCAGTATTACTGGTTTGTCCACCTCGGGGTGATTACCGAGTTGAATCCCTGGGATTCTTTCAATCCCGGCCGCCTGGACCAGCACCTTTATCCTTTTTACAAAAAAGGGCTTGAAGACGGCAGCCTTACCAAAGAAAAAGCAATAGAACTGCTGCAGGCCTTCTGGATAAAGTTCAACAACCACCCTGCCCCACCCAAAGTCGGGGTTACAGCACAGGAGAGTAATACCTATACCGACTTCTCGCTCATCAATGTTGGCGGGCTTAAACCCGACGGTTCCAATGCCGTTAATGATTTGTCCTTCATCTTACTTGATGTCATCGAAGAGATGCGGTTGCTGCAACCCAGCTCGATGGTGCAGATAAGCAGGAAAAACCCCGACAGCTTTCTCCACCGGGCTTTAAAAATAGTAAAAACAGGGTTCGGACAACCTTCCGTTTTTAATACCGATGCCATTGTACAGGAACTGGTAAACCAGGGCAAAGCCATTGAAGATGCCCGCAAAGGCGGCGCAAGCGGATGTGTTGAAAGCGGGGCATTCGGTACAGAATGTTACATCCTTACCGGGTATTTCAATATTCCCAAAGTGCTTGAAATAACCCTGAACAATGGGACAGATCCGATAACGGGGAAAAGAATCGGAATCGAAACAGGTGACCCGCTGCAATTCACTTCATTTGAGGAATTGATGAATGCATTCCAAAAACAACTGCAATATTTTATTGATATTAAAATTCATGGTAACAATATCATAGAAAAATTATTTGCCAACCATATGCCTGTGCCTTTCCTCTCGCTGCTGATTGACGATTGTGTCGCTAACGGCAAAGATTACAATGCCGGCGGTGCACGATACAACACCAGCTACATCCAGGGAGTGGGAATGGGCACTATCACCGATTGCCTGACTTCAATTCAGTATCATGTTTTTGATAAAAAAGATATACCATTCAGCAAAATGCTTTCGGCTTTAAAAGATAATTTTGAAAAGCATGATGACCTGAGGCACACGCTTGTGTATGATACGCCAAAGTACGGCAACGATGATGACTATGCCGATGCAAACCTGGTAAAGGTCTTCGGTTTATATCACGGCGCAATTGACGGCAGGCCCACGATGCGGGGAGGGACATACAGGATCAACCTGCTGCCTACCACCTGCCATATTTATTTTGGGAGCAAAACCGGCGCCCTGCCCGATGGCCGTAAAGCCAAAGAACCTGTTTCTGAAGGGATATCCCCGGTGCAGGGTGCCGATCACCAGGGGCCAACTTCGGTCATTAAATCGGCAGCAAAAATTGACCACATCCGTACAGGAGGAACCCTGCTCAATCAAAAATTCACCCCTTCTTTTTTTAAAAATGATGAAAGCATCGCGAAATTAGGCAGCCTCATTCGCGGATATTTCCGGCTCGATGGCCATCATATCCAGTTTAATGTTGTATCGGCAGAAACACTTCGGGATGCGCAGGAACACCCTGAAAAATACAGGGACCTAATCGTGAGGGTTGCCGGTTACAGCGACTATTTCAACGACCTGGGCGAAGACCTGCAAAACGAGATTATAAAACGTACAGAACATGAAACACTATGAACATTAACAGGAAACTTCTGAAACAATTATGAATATAAACCTTAAAATTTTGATTATGAGAAAATTTTTGATTTTAACGATCATTGTATCCACATCATTCCTGCTGCTGCATAACTGCACGCAGGAAAAGAAACCGGTAATCACCACCGGGGGGCCGGAAGTGGTTTCTTTCAGGGTTTTACCATTTAACCTTACCGATGTGAAACTGCTCGACGGACCATTTAAAAAGGCAACGGAGTTAAATATCAAATCGTTGCTCAACTATGAGCCCGACCGGTTCCTGGCAAAATTCAGATCGGAGGCAGGATTGAAACCAAAAGCAGAGAATTATCACGGATGGGAAGATGAAACGCTTGCAGGCCACAGCCTGGGACATTATCTTTCTGCCTGTGCCCTGATGCACCAGACCACGGGTGATGAGGAGTTTCTCAAACGTGTGAATTATATTGTTGATGAGCTGGAATTATGCCAGCAAGCCGATGGCGACGGCTATATCAGCGCGTTTCCAAAAGGCAAATACATCTTCACCGAAGAGGTTGCAAAAGGCAACATCAGGTCTGCCGGTTTCGACCTTAACGGCATCTGGGCCCCGTTCTATACTTTTCATAAGGTACTGGCCGGCCTGCGCGATGCCTATCATTTATGCGGTAACGCGAAAGCGCTGGAAGTTGAGAAAAACTTTGCCGGTTGGATTCACGGCATCGTGAAAGATATGCCCGACACCTCGGTACAAAAAATGCTGCATTGTGAACACGGGGGCATCAATGAGGTTTTTGCCGACCTTTACGGCGACACAAAAGATGAAAAATACCTGGAAACCTCAAAAATATTTCATCATAAAGCTATACTCGATTCGCTGCTTGAAGGAAAAGATATACTGGCAGGCAAACACGCCAACACCCAGATTCCAAAGCTAATCGGCCTTGCCCGCAGGTATGAGCTCACAGGAAACGCTGATGACCGCAAATCAGCAGTGTTTTTCTGGGACAGGGTGGTCAACCATCATTCTTATGTGACAGGCGGCAACGGCAACAACGAATACTTCGGTGAACCGGGTAAACTGCGTAACAGGCTTGGGCCGAACACCACCGAGACATGTAATGTTTACAACATGCTCAAACTCTCAAGGCATCTGTTTATGTGGGATGCAAGCGCCGAAGTGGCGGATTTTTATGAAAGGGCACTGCTGAACCATATACTCTCTTCGCAGCACCCGCACGATGGAAGGGTGATTTACAACCTTTCCATTGACATGGGCGGGGTGAAAGAATTTCAGGACCCGCACTGGTTTACCTGCTGCATCGGTACGGGCATGGAAAATCACTCGAAATATGGGGCCGACATATATTATCATAACGACGAAGAGCTTTTTGTTGCACAGTACATCGCCTCAGAACTTACATGGAAAGAAAAAGGCCTCGTTTTGAGACAGGAAACAGCCTTTCCTGACAAACAGGAATCCACCATAACTCTTTCAACAAATAATCCGGTGGATCTGAACTTACAGATTCGTTATCCTTACTGGGCTAAAAACGGAATTGACTTAAAAATCAACGGGAAGAATGTAAAAGTAAAACAGCAGCCCGGAAGCTTTATTGCTCTTAACAGGACATGGAAAAACGGGGATAAGGTTGAAATAAAATTCCCGTTTACCCTGAGGCTCGAATCCATGCCCGATGATTCAAACCGTGTTGCCGTATTACACGGACCGCTGGTACTTGCTGGGGAACTTGGCCCCGAAAAAGACCCCAATGTTAACGACCCGCTGTATGTACCTGTGTTCATGACTGATATCCGCACACCTGCAACCTGGACAAACCCGGTTGAAAGTTCACCCAACACCTATGTGACAAACAATGTTGGTAAGCCAAGGGATGTTCAGCTCAGGCCATTCTATACCATCTATGACAAGCATTATTCGATATACTGGGATATGTTCAGCGAAGAGGACTGGAAAGCCAGGGAAGCCGGGTACCAGGAACACATGGCACGAAAAAAGAAAATCGAAGAAATGACCATTGATTTTGTCCAGCCTGGTGAGATGCAGCCCGAACGTGACCATAACTTCAAAGGAGAAAAAACAACACCCGGATATTTTAAAGAGAGAACAAACAGGGAATCACGGGGCGGATGGTTTTCTTTCGACCTGAAAATAACGCCCGACAAGCCTGTTGCGCTGGTAGTAGATTACTGGGGAGGATTTCCCGGCGCTAAAACCTTCGATATCCTTGTAAATGATCAGGTTATTGCAACCCAGAACATATCGGAGATAAAAGACGGCTATTTTATTGATTTGCAGTATGATATTCCGGAAAAGCTTACCCGCGGCAAAAATAAAATAACCGTGAAGTTCCAGGCACACCCGCGTAACATGGCCGGACCTGTGTTTGGTGTGCGGACCGTTAACCTGAAAAATTAACCCGCATTATTCATCCTTCACCGGGCTCCGTTTCACTCCTGTTCATACAATACATTTTGTTTTTGTATGAACAGGAGTTCGGTGAAGCCAATTTACCGGATCAACCAAATAAGTCAGGCATATTCACGCATAAAATATGCGAATAAAGCGTTGAAAATGTGAGGGTGTAGGTTAAAAACCCCGGTCAAGGGGTTAAATCCGGATAGCGCCGGGTGAAACCCGGTGTGTCGTAGAGTTTCATCCCTGCCCAACCACGGAGTGGTTGAATTTAGGTACAGCTATTTTCAATTTACCATTCAACCACTCCGTGGTTGCTGTGACCGAAACTTTTAGTTTTACCGGATTTCATCCGGCGCTAATCACATTAAACCATTACATGGTTTATGGCAACACAAGCATATGGAAGAATTTAATGGATATTTCAACGCTTAATTCGCATGAAATATAAATTTTCAACAAACTATAACCTATGATGAGCGATATGAGCCGGGCGAAATAGCGTTTTACTTAGGCATAATCCCGATTTAGAAAATCATGTTTACATGCTTTGCACGGGTTATTAAGGTAAAAGTGGACGATTTCGTCAGGTACATGTATTCATCAGTAACTTATTGCAGAACCAGTTCAATATTATATTCCTGAATTAGTAATGTATCCTGTTCTCCCAATTTATGAATGGCATCTTCGTTTAACGAATTATTGACAGAAGAATAAAAAATACTGTATTCATGCTTCATCATGAATTCCAGCATCGGCAATTTCAGTTTATTTCCATTTCTTTTTACATAATAACACTCCTTTAAAAGTAATGCAGTGGTATATCCGGTTGTTTGCGGAACAGGGACCACTTCTGAATACAGTGGTAAATATTGATGCAATACGGGATTGTAATAAACATTTTGAATTGTCACAAACGATTCCAGAAATGATTGGTCAAACAGGTATATTGTTGTATCATATTTTTCCCAATAAATTAAATCAGATATTTCTGTTACAGACATGAACTCTGTTTTATCCTCCAACGTGTAATGAATACCAACAGAATCTTTGGTAAAATATGTGACCTGAATTGCACCTTCAAGGGAAAGAAAACCCAATGGAGTAGAATATTTCGGATTCCTTTTAAAATAAGATTGCAAAATTGAGTCACTGGTAACCTCAAGGTCTTTTACGAAAAGCCTGATTTTCTGATCGCATATTACCGTACTCTCATAAACAACAGGATAAGTTAATTCCTTCTCCTTTTCGCAGGAAGAAAAATACCCGGCAATAAGGAGTGACATTGAAAACAAAATAGTTTTTTTCATGGGGTTATTCACATTTATGGTTGATATAAATTTTGTGCAATATTAAGGTCTTGTGTTTTTTTGACATAAGATCCCCGTCACTATAATATTAAGAGTCAATGATATCACAAAGTAAATAAAAATTATAAGAATATTCTCTTAACTAAAAAAATTTTCAAACTGAGTGTGTCAGCAAGCACTTTAATTTATTCAGTGCAGATTACCAGGAGCTATCTTTAAATTTTACCGAAATGATAAAGAAGTTTTGAAGACAAATGAAGAATATCTAATACCTATTAAAAAAAATACCGCCATTCCAACTCCCCCGCTGGTGTGAGCTTGCAGCTCGTGCCATTAAAACAAATTACAGTATAATTCTGACAGTCTTATTACAAAAGATTTGAATTTATTATATTTACATGTATGAGCAGTAAATAAATTTCATAATCCTGATGGTATTTATTTTATATTTTTCACGGTGATATATTGGATAGATGTGTTTATTCGCAAAGATTATTTTGCCTTGTTTGCAGAAAACCTTGATTATTGCAGAAAAACAATGGAATGCAGCTTTTTGCATGGTGTATTATAATCCAATGCAGGTTAAAAAGGGCACGAGCGGCAAGCTCGCGCCAGCATTAAGGTTCCAGCCCGTCTCACAACTGTCACTTCACTTTCACGCACTTGCTTTATTTGCCATTGTAGAAATAATTATAAATATTTGTAAATGATTTACATATGATAAATAAATTTTCATTATGCAGAGTCTTAATATTATATGGAAAGTTTTAGCAATACTTGCTTTTATATCATTGTTTGTTTATTGGAAAAAGCGAAATGCAGTTTGGGGTGGTTTGACCATAGGAATAATAATTGGTTTATTAATTGCACTTTTTAAAAAAGGAGGTTTTGATTGGTATATAGTTCTAAAAGTTGGGATTATTGGTGTTTTATTTGGAGTATTCTCTGAGCTACTAAGTAAAATTGGAGAATTTTTGAAGAAAAGACGTAGTCAATAATTAAAAAAATGTCTGACTATATGAAAGAACCAATAGGTGATAAAATAATTGATATTTTACTGGTTATTTTTGTGGAAAATATGCTAATACTGACCCCCATTTCGGCAAAGCATGGGCAAGGCTGAGAAAACACATACAACAAAATAGCTGATTTATTATGGGATTATTTAAGAAAAAAAGTAAGTACACAGATAAACAAAAAGTATATATTGCTTTGATAGATACATCTAACAGACTATTGGACTCGGATAAGGAGTTTCTAAATACCATTGACAAATCTGATAAAGATTTTAATAAAGTTGATATTGAATCAAATTTATTAATTCACAGACTTGAAAGGTTAATTCTCTGTTTATCTACTCTTCCTTTACATATAAAAAAACTTAATCTTGATAATACTTATATCGATTATTGTTATAATCATTTAGTTACCGATTTTAGTAAAGACTTTATTAAAAACATATTAATTAGTAGAAATCTATCTATTGATAGTTACATTTTAGAAAGACATAAAGTTTATTCTGATGAGATTCACCTTATACTAACAATGGACAATCCGCATCCAGGTCGAATCTTATATTATTTATTTAATCCGACATGCGAAATCGAAAACTCATCGGTCTTGATTGATAATAATCTTCGAAAAGACATGATTAGTTCAATTTTTGGCTATGGTTATTTTTTCGATGTTATTATAAAGCATATTCTTGAATTATTACCTGAAACTATAAAGATTTGTCTAAAAGAGCTATGATAACTTTTTTCGGAATCCAAAATCCTCAACCTCTCCACCCTTCGCGCAACTTCTTGTTTGCTCTGCGCATCTTTGCGTAATAGCTAACGACCACCAGGCAGACAAAACACTGGGATATTAGCAGTTCACCGGACGTTACCGAAGTTCTTTCGGGTGTTATCAAAACTCTTTCGGACGTCACCAACGCTCTTTCGGACGTTATCGAAGCTATTTCGGACGGTACCAAAGTTCTTTCCGACGTTACCGAAGCTCTTTCCGATGTTACCGGAACTCTTTCGGACATTACCGAAGCTCTTTCCGATGTTACCGGAACTCTTTCGGACATTACCGAAACTCTTTCCGATGTTACCGGAACTCTTTCGGACATTACCGAAACTCTTTCCGATGTTACCGGAACTCTTTTGGGCGTTACCGAAGTTCTTTCAGACATTACCGGAATACTCTTTGCGTGCTTTGACCTAATTTTAGCGATCTTTGCGTGGAACTGATTTTTAAGACAGCCTCTTTCCCAAAAG
>JAFGPL010000146.1 GCA_016936215.1 Bacteroidales bacterium | reverse complement strand
GCAAGATTTATAATAGAATTTTTAAAGGAAGACCAAGTGGGATTTGAAGAAGGAATGACTTTTAACATGGGACAACTTTTGAGCCTTCCATACATCGTGGTAGGGATTGGATTTATAATATATGGATTATGGAAAACAAAAAAGCTCAGCGCACAATCGAATAGACTGCCCCGCCAGCAAGACTGACAGGAAGATGAAGCTTTAGCGAAGGCGCACCACCGTATCCCGCAAAAGATGCGGGACAGACTGTACGAACCATCCCGAATCAATTTCTGGACAGGCTGTATCCGGCGGTTCATCAGACAGTGGGAACCGAGGACGAAGGACGAGCTCAGCAAAGCTAAATAAAGGTGAACTTTTGAGTAGTGGAGTTACTTTCAGATACCATGTAAGTAAGGATTCATAACATCTCTTGACTAATCTATCGTTTGTGATAGTAGTACCTAAAATAGGGCTTTGGGCAATTACTCCCTTTGGTCGTGAGAAAAGTAGCCCATCCACCCATCCTACTTCTGCTCCAAGCGTAAGCATCGCCAAGGTTAGCGCCAAGCCTTAAAAGGTTTTTCCGTTTACGTTCGGGCTTTTTCCATTGATGCCAGATACAATACCGCAATCGTTCAGGCAGCCAGCCATCCAGTTCTTTGAGTTTCTCTTGGATGCTCGCCAAACGGAAATTGTTGATCCATCAACCTCATTTACAAAAACAATTCCTAATTTAGAATAACTTTATAATTTTACAGTGATCATTTTATAACATTCTGTTGATGACAAGTGTTGAAGACAGGTATTTATTGCAGAAACTCAAAGAGGGTGATATCCAGGCTTTGGAGGTACTGTTTGATAAGTATTACGGAAACCTCTGCCGGTACCTTATGGTTCTGTTTAAAAACCAGTTGCTGGTAGAACATATCTCCCAGGATATATTCATATACCTTTGGGAAAACAGGAAGAACCTTGAAATTAATTCTTCACTGGAATCATACCTTTATACAGCCGGGAAATACAAAGCCCTAAACCAGTTGCGCAACCTAAAAAGACAGGAAAAGATTAAAGAACGCCTTGGTCACCTGCAGCAGAAAGAAGAAAAGAGCATTGAGTCAAAAATTGAAGTCACTGAACTTGAACAGATCATCAATGATGCAATAGACAGCCTTCCCGGCCGCTGCAAAGAAATATTCAGGCTTAGCCGTGAAGAAGACAAAAGTTATAAAGAGATTGCAAAGCTCCTGAACATTTCAATAAACACCGTTGAAGGGCAAATGTCCATTGCCCTTAAAAAACTACGTACCCTTCTAAGACCATTTTATTTGAAAATCTTAATGTCTCTCTGAAATTTTTTCAATAGATTTTGGTGGTAAATTACTTTATTGGTGCCAATAATTAAAACATCATATTATTATGGGATATAAGATACCGTGGAATTTATTTATCAAACTATTTAACGGCAACATATCAGCTCAGGAATCGCGCGAATTGGAAAACTGGCGGAGTGAAACAGACTTAAACAGCCTTTTATACGAAGAAATTACCAGCGATGCCGAAACAAATAAGTTACTTTTGAACGGAAGTTGGGATAATAATACGCACGACTGGCAAAAAATACTCAGAAAAATAAATAATCCCGGTAAAAGTATTTCAATAGCACGTCGCGCGGCAGTTGCACTTTCAGGTCTGGCTGCCTCCATCCTGCTGGTGCTTGGCATATACACGATAATGCAGGTACGGCAGGTCAGCCAGTTAAAAAACAATCCTGGTTTTACCCATGTATTCTCACCCCGAGGGCAGCGTACAAGCCTGCTACTGCCCGATAATACCAAAGTGTGGCTAAACGGGGAATCATCGCTCAGGTATTCTGCCAATTACAATAAAACGCAACGCGAAGTATATCTCGATGGCGAAGCTTTTTTTGAGGTTTCTCGAGACGAATCCAGACCATTTCTTGTAAACACCACAGAAATAAAGGTTAAGGTATATGGAACTTCCTTTAATATCAAAGCTTTTCCCAATGAAAAATTTATAGAAACCACGCTGATTAAGGGAAAGTTAAGCGTAACACCGATAAAAAAAGCAGGTAAACCCTCACACGAGATATACCTCAAACCTAAAGAAAAGTGTATTTATCAAAAAGCATCAGGCGATATTTCGCAGGAAAAAATAATAGAAGAACCAACAGATAGCAAAACCAAGCAGGAGGATTTTCAAAAAGCAGAAAAAATACTACCTGAACCCCGGATAACAATCGAGCGAAATATCAATGCCGAACAGGAAGAACTCTGGAAAAACGGTAAACTGATCTTCAGGAATGAAGCTTTTGAACAACTGGCTGTAAAAATTGAAAGATGGTACGATGTAAAAATACATTTCGAAGATGAAAACTTAAAAAGCTACAAGTTTACGGGTATTTTCGAAAAAGAAACCATTAACCAGGCCATGGAAGCGCTAAGGCTGTCTTCTAAGAAATCTTATAAATATTCCATTGTCTATCGCGACATATACCTGAAAAAACAATAAACCGCCGATATAACTATTATGAACTAAAAAAACCAGCTTATGAACAAGAACCCGCCCCATTAAAAAACGGGGGACAGGCAAAGCCAGGCCCCCGTATCCTGACCGGACAAATAGTGTTTACTGCGAATAAGCACCACCGGCCGGTCACATTCACCCCAATGTACTAAGGGTAAATGGAAATTATTGTATAATAAAATCATGTAAAATTATGAAAAATAAACCCAAAATCTTCATTGGCCTGGCTCAAATTAACAGGTCAAATAAATTTATTAAAACCATGAAGCTAACCCTGATCCTGATGATATTCGGATTAAGCAACATTCTTGCCTCTGTATCATCACAAAGCCTGAAGTTAAAACTATCACTACAAAATGTCACCCTAAAAGAAGCGATAGAGAGTATAGAAAGTCAAACAGATTATAAATTTCTTTACCGTGAAGATTTAATTGATATCAAT
>JAFGPL010000145.1 GCA_016936215.1 Bacteroidales bacterium | reverse complement strand
ATTTATTTGTCCTCACATGCTGAATTATTAATATAAAAATCTATTTTTGCAAACCGTATTTTACGGTTTTTGGGGTGTAGCCCCGCCAGAGGCGGGGTTCCTGGTTTGGGAGTTCTTTATATTATTATCGGGGTGTAGCGCAGTTGGTAGCGTACCTGGTTTGGGACCAGGTGGTCGCGTGTTCGAGTCACGCCACCCCGACATTTTCGGGTGTAGCCCCGCCGCTGGCGGGGTACCTGGTTTGGGACCAGGTGGTCGTCCCGCCGCGGCGGGACCACCCCGACAGGTTTGGGTGCTCTTGTTTTACCGGATTTTTGAGAAATCCACGCACATATTTTTTGTCAGCCAAGGATCGTCTACACCATCATCAAATAAACATTAAATACAGAAATACAAAGCCTTAAAGGACAGAGTATATATTATTCCTAACACCATTACATAATAGCAAAATTACAGGCGCGGTCGCCAAAGCTGACAAGGGTTCGCTTCGCCAGTCTCAAAAAACCTCCACCCTCCTGCGTCGGGTAGTATTTTTGGCCTGTACTTGTAGTTATTGTCGCCCAGCCTGTGTACCCACTGGCATTATTTACTGGTGTTTATTTCGTTGTAAGTTGGCTGGCTGGTGTCTGGGTAAGTTGCCTTTTTAGGGTAGCTTACTTTTTTATTTATTCTATTGTCTTAAAAGCTTCTTATAACAACGGTTCCTTTGTTTAAACATCTTTTCAAAATAATCAATTTTTATATCCCTGTAATCAAATATTACAGGCGGTTTTCCGGAGCGCTGAATACGGCCAATATATTGAATAAGTTTTCCCTCAAAAGCAAATGGATAAGTAATGAAAAGACATTCCAGATTGTCAAGGTCTACTCCTTCACCAAAATATTGTCCGGTAGAAATTAAAATTTTAAAATGACCCTGCTTTAATTGTTCAAGTTTACTTCTTCGACTTATTTCTGAATCATCACCTTGTATTGTTATTGTTTCATATTTATCCTTAAGATAAAGATTAAGAATGTCAACATGGGCCTTACGCTCGGTAAGTACTAAAATCGTTTTAAACCGATAAATATTTCTCTCAATATCCTCAATTATCAAGGAATTTCGCTGTGTGTCATGAATTAGAATTCGTGAAATTGTGTCATATTCCAAGCACTTTTTTTAAATCTGCCATCATTGTTGCATGTTTTTTGGGATTCTTTTCCTTGAGTAACTGAATATTTTGCAACTTCCATTTAACAGCAGGTAAATTCTTTAAAATCTCTATCGGAAATAAGCTCCAGTCAGGCTCTCCATTTTCGAAACTTAGTATAAAATGTTTTTCGTTATCCGATAATCGTTGACTGATTGTTTCAATTAGTATATCTCGTGTTTTTTCATAATCTTCATAGGTAAATTCAGTATCCGTCATGCCTGAAAATTGCCTGTCAAAGGCTGATTCTTGATCCTTTAATATCGGCGAAAGCAATTCGCTGATAGGACGGTTGTGGCTGATTAATCCAATAATAAAACCCTCCCAAATGTCATCGGTTATTCCTTCATTATCAAGCAAAAACTTCACATCAAAAAGATCCCGTGGATGCTGCCTGTCAACTGCAGCGCATATTTTCCCTCCATATAATTCGGCTTGTGACACAACATCAATAGCAGCAAATTTCCCATATTTGTCCTGTATGGAATCCCCTACCGATAATAATTGAGTATCAAAAACCTTTCCTCTGGTAACGGTATTCACTTCAATCTTTATTTGAGCATTTTTATATTGACAGTTCAATTTAACCTCTTTTTCTTCACTTAGTGATACCAATTGAACCTTGATATCCGGAATGTTTTTCTCAATATCAGCTTTTATTCGTGCTAATCCATCCTTAATGTTTTTCAGAGCTTCTTCTCTTGAATCTATTGGCAGGTAAGTCAAATCAATATCCACAGACAGTCTGGGCATGTTTCTGACAAACATATTTATTGCCGTACCGCCTTTTAATGCGAATATCCTTTCTTTAGCTAAATAAGGTAGAACCCTTAATAGTAAATCCGACTGATCATGATAAGCTTGTGTGATCATAATTCTGCTAACTCTTTGGGTACAGAAATTAAATACTTTGAATTATATACTCCTTTTTCAGTGATCAATCGATTTCCTTTACCTATGTTTATTTTCTCAGTTATAATGAATTGCAGCCACTGATGTTTTGCTTTATCTGCCATGTATAAAAATAATCTCTTAACCTGAACCGAATTGCAATTTTGCAGTAATTCATTTACCAATTTGGGTTTCATGTTTACCAATCCCTCCATTATCTGGTAACATTCAACCAAATCCATGATATCAGGAGCCAGTAGCAAGCACTCCAGTATAGCTCGCTCGGGAGTGGATATTGCGACCTGAAATTTACTTACCTCATATTCTAAGACTCCCAAATCTTCAGGAATAAATGACGTATGTTTATGGTTCACTTTCAAATTCCAATTGTAATCGGTAAACCATTTAGGTAAGTTTGTCTTCAGCGGTGATAATAAGTAAAGTGTTTCATCTGACATCCTAATATAGTGACTATAGCCATGAAGAGAAAGCGCTGATAAAGCGCCGACATGGACTTTTGTTTTTAATTGTTTTTGTATGGCATTCATGGCTCCCGGCCATTCAACTGAATCATCCGGCTTTTTATATGCCCCCCTGCCTATTGGTTGCATCCAACCATTTTTTAAATAGTGTTTTTGCAAATCCCTCGATATGCCATGCTTTTCAAGCCATTTGCCCGTTACCACAAGGCCTGGCTGCAATATTTTAAAAAGTGTTTTTAATTTTGTCTCTTTTTGGGTAGCCATACTACTTATTTTAACACAAATATAAAACTTATTGAATAGAAAGTCATAACAAAAGTTTATTATTATCCCTATATGGGTATTTATACTACCTATATCAGGAAATAATTAATAAATTGTCAAAGGAAGATTTCGTTTATTGAAAATATCCAGTTATGTGGTTTGTTTATATACTAAAGTGTTCAGATGGAAAACTCTATACCGGATGTACTGAAGATATGAACGAGCGCTTAAACCGACACAATTCAGGTTATGTAAATGCAACAAAATTCAGGTTACCGGTAATACTTGTAAGCTATACAGCATTT
>JAFGPL010000144.1 GCA_016936215.1 Bacteroidales bacterium | reverse complement strand
TTATTATTATCTAAAAAATTTTAATTCAAATGATTAGAATTATTAAATAAATACATAAAAAGTGTATTCTATAGAAATAGGACGTTAAAGTATTAAATTCCGGTTAAAGATTGGATGATAAATATCAAGTTGTGATAAGAAATAACCGTTGTCTGGTGTTTTTGTTCAATCGTATTAGTAATTTATCTGTCAAGCCATTTTCTGAAATCGGGGGCCCTGTTATTACTTACGCATACCCAATCGTCTGACGGAGGGTTAAGGTCAATTTTTATACTGCTCCTGGATAATAACTGTATGTTTTTAATCGCGCTGAAATTTACCAGGTATTGCCGGCTTATACGAAAGAAATAACCGGGATCGAGGAGCAGTTCAAGTTTATCGAGCGAAAAGTCTACCGGATAGTTTTTTCCGTTGGAAGACCTAAGAAAAGTAGCCTTTTCAAGTGAATAAAAATATGCGATTTCTGATGTTTCAACCGTTTTGATTTTATTTCCCACATTGATCACAAAACGTGTTTTGTAGGTTGTTTTTCTATTTTCAATGATGTCTATAAGTTCATATAAATCTGGTTTTACCTGTTTTTTCATTGCCCTGAACTTTATAAGCGCCCTTTCAAGATGTTCTTTACTCACCGGTTTAAGCAGGTAGTCAACACTTTTAAGTTCAAAGGCCTTAATGGCATACTCATCATAGGCAGTAGTAAAAATAACAAAGCTGTCGGTGTGGACCTGCCTGAAAATTTCAAAACAAAGGCCATCGGCCAGGTGAATATCGAGAAAAATAAGATCGGGATGCGGGTTGTTTTGAAGCCAGGCAACAGATGATGAAATGCTTTCAAGATGCGCCGAAATTTCAATATCGGGGGCAGTTTCAGAAATTAGTTTCTGAAGCCTCCTGTAAGCGGGCATTTCATCTTCGATTATCAGCGACCTTATCATAAATCGGCTAATATTAACGGAACTGTAACAGCAAATGTATGATTACTTTTTTTAATAACTATTTCGCGTGAAACGAAAAAACGGTACCTTTCCGTAAGATTTTTTAATCCTTGTCCGGTTGAGTAGGTGTCAAATTTTGGTTGCAGGTTATTTTCAATTGTTACAGATTCATTTTCAGAAAATATGCGGATACTAAGAGGGTTTTCAGTTGAAATAACATTATGTTTGATACAGTTTTCAACAAGTACCTGCAAGGTTAGCGGAGGAATGCAAAAGTGATAATAGCTTTCACTGATATTCACATGTACAACAAGATTATTTTCATATCTTATTTGCATAATTTTCAGATATTTATATAATATCTGAAGCTCTTCCCTCAGAAGCACAAGCTGGCGTTCATTTCGTTTGAGCACATACCTTAAAAAGTCTGACAGGTTCTGGATGTAATCTGTTGCCCTATCATTATTATCAACAAGCGAGATCAGGCTATTGAGGCTATTGAAAAGGAAATGGGGATTGATTTGTGACTTCAGGGCTTCGTATTTGGCCTCAATGTTGTCTTTTTCAAGTTTCACCGATTTTGAAAAGTTCTGTTTCCATTGTTGATAGAAAAACACCGCTTCATGCACGGAGGTGATAAACAAGGTAATAAGAATTGTAACTGTTGCATCCAGAAAAATATTTATTTCCTGGTTATGAGGAAACCCAAGTTTGAGTTCGATGTAGTAAACTGTTCCGGAAAAAAGAAGAGTATAAGCGATAATTGCGGTAACTTCAAAAACAAGATGCTTTAAAGGGTGGTGTTCCCAGGGATATTTTTTCCACAGGAGGCTTACAATACCCATACACCCGATCCATAATCCAGCGGTCATCAATATGCCGTGAAGAATACTCATAATTGCGGGGGTAGTATCCTCAAAGCCTTCGCTTATCAGATACATAAGAGAAATGAGTATCCCGGTAAGAGGGATAACTAAAAAAAGGGCAATAGTATAAGTTTTTCTCATACCGGTAAATTTATTTCTATAGTTTTGTTAACTCTAAACCGATGCTGAACATAATAAAAATAACAAACAATATTATTTTAAAACCTTATGCGGTAAAGAAACATCGGATAAAATCCCTGCTGATAAACATAATATTTTTCTTTTTTCGCAGCGTCCCATCCTTCCATAAACAAGCTTTGAAAACCTGTAATATTCTGCAGGTCAACAGCCCATTCCTGGCTGGATTTCTTTCCGTTTACCCTGAACCCTATCCGTAAATCAGTTCTGAAATAATCGTTGTATTTACTATTGTAGGCTATAGACCAGTTGCGTTCTTCGGTATTGGTCATGGCCGATATTGTTTCGTTGACCGGCACATATCTTCTTCCACCTGCCCATACTGTTTTAAAGTCAATCGTAAGCATTTTTTTATGTGTTATAATAAATTCATAACCTCCCAGCATATTAAAAACATAATTGCCGTTAAATGCAGTATTTCTTAAAATTTTGTCGTATCCCCTGTATTTTGAATCGAACAGCGAAGCTGTTAACAGAAAATAGTATCCTTTACTAAGAAATTTTTCGAGGGTTATTTCAAACCCGTAATTTCTCCCGGTACCTTTGTTTACCAGGCTGTCTTCCTGTGGAAGCCCGAAAAAATCGCCTGTATTGATCATTGAAAACTCACTAAATGATTCTTTTACAGGAACTTTATATAAGTATTGGTAATAAGTCTCAATTTTTAGCCTGAAATCTTTTTTAAAGAGGTAATCAAAACCGGCTACAAAATGATGAGCTTTAGTAAATTTCACATTTTTATTTGTTGTGTATTCAATATGGTTGATTGTATCGTGTGAAATCGTGTAATAAATAATTTTTGGCTGCACCTGGCTGTGATTGCCATATCCGAAGCTAAGAGACTGTTTCTGGTTAAAACTCCATTTCAGGCTTGCCCTGGGCTCAGCAGCAAGCTCTTTGTTCAGGTTGAAATACTGAAAATTGATTCCGGAATACAAAGATAAATCATCATTGAATTTATGCTGCCATTGGGCATAGCTCCTGTACAAAAGCATATCTGCACTGGTATCTATCGTACGCCTGAATTTATTATCTTCAAATACTACGCTGTCGAGATAATTTATAAAGTAATAATCCGCCATGATACCAAAGCTGAAATTATTTCGTGGCCCTGTTTTTTGTTTATACTGGGTTGAAAATGAGAGTTTATTCTCCCCCTGGAAACTTCTGTACATAGGTGTTGGAATGGACATGCTGTGTTTTACAGAATCAATCAGGGCATTAGACGAGGTAAACTGTGCAGATATTGTTGTTTTGAAGCGTGAGTTTTCATTCAGATAATAAACATGGGATAAGCCTATTACCCCGAGTTTGGAACCAAAATCGGTGGCAATTCCTTTGGGGGTATACTGGTTGTTTGCAGTATCTTCAGGGTTTCTTCCGAGGTTAATATAACTGTTACCGTAAAGCCCTATTAACTTAAATCTACCGGCTTTTGTACCTGGAATATCTATCAGGAATGTGAGGTCATGGTATTCGGGTATTGCTTCGCCCGTGCCAAAATTAAAACCGAGTTTATGCAAAACGTCTAATGTGGAATACCGGAAATTTGCCAGGTAAGAAGCGTGCGGACCTGATTTTTTCATTTTAAGGGGCCCTTCGGCACCAAGTTCAAAGCCGTTAAAACCAATTTGCCCTGTGTATTCATGTACCTCATTATTGCCCGACCGCATGTTAAGGTCAAAAGCACCAGCTAGTGCATTGCTGTATTCTGCCGGAAATGCCCCGGTAAGAAAATCAGAATTTGAAAGGAGGTTATTGTTGAGCATACATACAGGACCCCCTGTTGTCCCAAGGGCGCCAAAATGATTTGGGTTGGGTATTTCAATATTTTCGAGCTTCCAGAGTAACCCGGACGGTGAATTACCCCTGATGATAATATCATTTCTTGAATCATTTTGGGTCATGATTCCTGCATAATTTGCGACCATGCGGGCAGGGTCGCCAAGGCTTCCTGCAAAACGCTCGGTTTCTTCTATGCTGAAAGAACGGGCACTGATTTGTGCCATTTCGTTCAGCGATTTTTCTTTCTGTGAATTTGCCTTTATTACAAGCTCATCTAATGCCACCACCTGTTCGGTTAGTTTAATCTCTACAATAACCTCCTTGGCGCTTGTAAGTAACAGATTTGGAATAATTTTTGATTCATATCCTATATACCTGATTTCTAAAGACTGCCTGCCTGTCGGGATACTTCTCAGGGCAAAACAACCATTCATATCTGTGGTAGCCCCAACCGGTGGTATTGAATCCAGGAGGATAACAGTGGCCCCGGGAAGCGGAAATCCGGTTACTTCATCAACAACACTGCCCCTTATGGTTTGATAAGAATCCTGGGCAGATATAGACAGCAATACGGTTGCAAAAAGTGTTGCAAAAAACAGAATTTTTATATTCATCACGATAAAGTTTTTCACAAAATTATGAAAGACCTATGGTTGAAATCAAATTTGTGAAGATGACAACGGAAAAAAACATGATGAATAAGGATAATACAAGGATGAGTTATAAGTTATTCGTAATGAAAAAATGAAAAAAGCCGACAGACAGGGTTATTAATTAAAAGCCGATAGTTTTACCCTGCCTGTCAGCGTTTTAAAAAATTTTTATAACAATTAAGCAAGTACACCTTTTTTATCGGTATTCAGCGCTTCTTCAATTACCATAATGAAAGCTTTGTATGCTTTAATGATATTCCTTGGCGACACTCCGCCTTCAAGCCATATGTAGGAACCAAACCTGACAGTTTTATCATACAGTGCCACTTTTACTATGATAAACTCCTTTGATACATAATTTACATAATCGAGACGATCGGCGAGGGATGAATTTTGATTGAGGTTAAAATAGAGGTTGAATGATAAAAACCTGTTTTTTTCATCAACAAACACCCATGTTCTCCATGTTTCTTTGATAAAAAGGTCGCCCTGGTCGTAACCTGTATCAAGAAAGGCATTGTCGAAAACTTCTTTTATCAGTTCTTTTGAAACATTTTCATTTGAAATCAATTTTTCTTCACTCATAATATTAAGGTTTTAAAATTCATAAAAAAATAACGGAATATAGGTATTAAAGCTACTGTAACCGTAAATATAAGGCTTTATTTTTCAAGTACAAACCTATTACAAGTAAAAACTTCCTGAAAAGAATATGTTTTTTAATAGATTATCTGCTTAAAAAATTTGGTATAGCTTTATCTTAGCATATGCACATTATTGTATAAACCCGAATTAAGAATAAGGCCATGCAAACAATTAGTTTGACGCAGGAACAGTTGGAACAAATAAAAAAATTCCAGAAAAACGAGATCACAGAGTACTACATTTACCAAAAGCTTGCAGAGAGAATCCAGAATAAAGAAAATGGAAAAATACTTGAGAAAATTGCAGAAGAAGAGAAATCGCACTATGAGTTTTGGAAATCACATTCTCATTTTGATGTCAGGCCAAATAAATTAAAAGTTTTCTTTTACAGCCTAATTTCACAAATTTTTGGCCTTACTTTCGGGATTAAGCTTATGGAAAATGGAGAAAACAAGGCCAATGAAAATTACCAGTTATTTGCAGGAATAATTCCGGAAGCTTTGAAGATAGCCGAGGAAGAAGATGCGCATGAAAAAAAGCTGATTAACATTCTACAGGAAGAAAAACTTAGTTACATCGGTTCGGTGGTACTTGGGTTGAATGATGCCCTTGTTGAGCTTACAGGTGCTCTTGCAGGATTATCGTTCGCGTTGCAAAATACACGCATTATTGCACTTGTCGGACTAATTACCGGGGTTGCAGCATCGCTGTCAATGGCAGCATCGGAATATCTTTCGACCAAAGCAGAAGAAAACGGGAATGTAGCAGTAAAATCGGCCCTTTATACAGGTATTGCCTATATTTTCACCGTAATTCTTCTAATCCTTCCTTATTTTATATTTTCTCATTACCTGGTGTGTCTTGCAGGTACTATTATATTTGCTATTCTTGTAATATTCCTGTTCAATTTTTACATTTCAATTGCAAAAGATTATGACTTTAAAAAGAGGTTTACAGAAATGCTTGTGATAAGCCTTGGAGTTGCTGCAATCTCTTTTTTGATCGGATATGTAATACGCCGGTTATTCGGGATAGACGTGTGAAACGGAAGTATTAGATATCATGCCTTATTCTGTGATGGTAAATTAACCAAAGAATAATTTTCTTATATCTTATAAAAATTGTCATTAGTCAATTGTATAAATCTTTTGAATTTTTTTTGCGTAAATACAACTATAAGAATAAAGGTTAAACTAATATCGTAAAACCATGGAAAGCTTAACAATCACCGGGACCAACTGTACACCCCATGTCAGCTTTAACATCAATGGAAGGTTGTCGTTTGAAGGCAGATCGTTGCCCGAAAATGCAGAACAGTTTTACAAGCCTTTACAGCAATGGTTGATCAATCTTTCTGCCGAAAAGGTAACATTTGATATTAACCTTGAATATTTTAACAGTGCCTCATCCAAAAAGATACTCGATTTGCTGAAAACCCTTGATGCCAATTCGAGGGTAAAGAATTTACAGGTAAACTGGCATTATGAGGATGGTGATGACGACACCCTTGAAGCCGGACAGATTTTCGAAGAGTTTATGAACAGGGCCGTGTTCAGGTTTCTTGTATTTGAAGAGGCTGCCTGATAACTTAGTTATTACAGCATTTTTTAACATTATTTTACCAGTTGGTTTTTGTCAACTCACCCGGCCTTTTTGCTTTTATACTCCTTCACAATATCAATAAACTGATCGAACAGGAATTCTGTATCTTTTGGCCCGCTTGATGCCTCGGGGTGAAACTGCGAGGAGAAAAAGGGTTTCGACTTGTGTTTCATTCCCTCATTGGTATTATCGTTCAGGTTAATGAACAGCGGCTCCCATTCCTGTGGCAAAGTGTTGTTGTCAATGGCAAAACCATGATTTTGGGATGTGATAAAAGCTTTGCTGGTACCAACTTGTATTACGGGCTGGTTGTGGCTTCTGTGCCCGTATTTCAGCTTATACGTATCGGCGCCTGCAGCCAGTGCCATCAATTGGTTGCCGAGACAAATGCCATATATTGGCTTGTCATCATTGAAAGATTTTCTAAGGTTGTTTATGGTTTCATCACACATTTTAGGGTCTCCGGGCCCGTTAGAGATAAAAAGTCCGTCGTATTCTTCTTTGGTGATATCCCAGTTCCAGGGAACAACAGTAACTGTGGTATCGCGTTTCAGCAGGTTTCGTATAATATTGTATTTTACCCCGCAGTCTATCAGTAGTATTTTGTACCTGCCGGTACCGTAAACCTTTTTTTCATTTATGCTGACCATGGCAACAAGGTTGTCGAGGTTCGGGTCGTAAAGCGCGATATCTTCGTTATCGAAAACAATTTTTCCGAGCATGGTTCCCCGCTCACGCAAAATCTTGGTAAGCTGGCGGGTATCAATGCCGTATATGCCGGGGATACTGTATTCTTTCAGCCATTCGCCCAGGCTTTTACGTGCATTCCAATGACTGTATTCTTCGGTATAATCAGATATGATAAGCCCTGAAATATGCAGGGCATAAGATTCATAATATTGTTGCAGGCTATTCTCTTTTTCATCGCCTGGCACACCGTAATTACCTATTATTGGGTATGTAAGTGTCAGAATTTGTCCTTTGTAGGAAGGGTCGGTAAGACTTTCGGGATAACCGGTCATTGCTGTATTAAAAACCACTTCACCCGAAACCGGTTTTTCAGATCCGAACGAATATCCCTGGAACTCTGTACCATCTTCTAAAACAAGTCTTACTTTTTTGTTGTTTTTCATCAATTATCTGTTTTGTTTTTGTTCATACTTTCAAGTGCATTAATCATGGGTTCGATTTGTTCGGGTGAAATACGTTTGGCTACAATTTTTTTGTTTTTGTCGAGAATAAAAAGTTGTGGGGTGGCCAGAATGTCATAATCAATTTTAAACTGGTATGAATAAGGGTTCCAGGCATTCAACCAGCCATAGAGCTTATTTTTGTTTACAAAATCAATCCATTTAATTTTTCCTTCTTCGCCAAATAAAGTACTTACAGCCAATATTTTAATGTTTTTATTGTGAAGTGATTTTTTATATAATTTATGCAATTGCGGCAGAACTGTCTTACAATGTCCGCACTCGGCTTCCCAAAACACCAGCACGGTATAAGGCGCTTCGATATTATGCATCTGAATTTTCGAACCTATATGCGGAAAACGTTTTAAAGCCGTGTCGTTTTCTGCAGCAATGAAATGACTGTCGGGAATAACCATTAGTTCCATATCTGGCGCTGTTTTTCCGATAAGCAATGGTTTTGCTTTTGCAATGCGGTCTTTAAGGTCGGAAATAAATTTTTTGTCGCTCCACCACGATTCGCTGATATAATATTTTTCGGCAAGGTAAATATACACAGCATCCATTCCCATGATATTACTCCTGGCAAAATGGTTAAAAAGGGTGATAAGCATAAAACGGAATACATTCGAATCTGCCTTTGAATTTTCAATCATAGGACTGATATACAATATAATGGAATCTGGTATTTGAGGTATTACTTTAGTAACATAATCCATAATTTTATCCTCGATAAGCGGCGTGCGGAGCAAACGGGGGTCTGTATAATCGAAATTATCAAAATAATGGTCCCTGAAATAGTAATATTGCCATACAGAATCTTTTTTGCCATTGGCAAGAAGGGGCGGGTCGGGAACTTCGATATCGAGTGTTGCTTTAAGAAAAGTGGAAACAAACAGGCCGGGATTTTTTTCAATGGTGCTGCTGATGTATGCTTTGCGGTCGTCACCAAGTTTTTTGAGCCTTGCCTTAATATCTTCTTTTTCGGTTTCAGCTAAGGAAGTTTTCAATTTTTGCTGTAAAGCACCGGCCTCTTCGCTAAGCGTTACCATGTATTTCTGAAATTCATAGAAAACAGTATTATCTTCAGAGCCTTTTATTTTAACAGTGTTAACAAAATCGGAAGTATCGGTTTCAATTGCAAACTGCTGGTCTTTATCTATTAAAACCTGGAAAAACTTTGTAGAGGGCAGGTAAATGATATACATTCCGCCGGGGAGTTCATTTTTGCCTTTAAAGACGCCGAAACCATTATGATCGAGGTAAGCAGTATCGTCGGGGTACATTGATTTATTAAGGTAATGGCCCAGAAGAACCGTGGTGTCGCTTAGCCCATGTATATGCAGTTTTATATCATATCCCTGGGAATAACTAAAATCGGCAAGCAGAAAAGCAATTAGAAAAATGATTATTCTGCCGGTTAATTTTCTCATAATGAAATATTTAGAATTAATCTTTATACGCAATAGCATTTCTTGTTATGCTTAAACTTATGGGCGCAAAATTATGTATAAAATGGTGAAAAACAATGAACACTTACAGTGTGAGATATAATGGGGTTTAAACCGGATTTTATTTCAGTATTCACGTTTTTTTACTCAAAGCCCTTAATTCTTTAGGACAAAAGGATTATAGCCATGAAGTGACCACTACTTTAAACTGTTAAAATATAGTATATTACCTTTCGGTTGTTTCAAATACACCATTTTCAATTTATTCATTTACAATCATTTTTTCACCGATTTTCTTTGTCAATCGAAATGTTAGCAATATTTTTAAAAAAAATAGTGATGTATACATTTAAAGAATGCCAGGAAATTATTGAACAGGAAATAAACTCCCTAAAGCTTCCCGGGGAACCTGAATTATTGTACGAGCCCATTCGTTATATGCTTAAATCTTCGGGAAAGAGGATAAGGCCTTCACTGGCGTTGATGGCCTGCAACCTGTTTACAGGTTCGGTGGAAGAAGCCATTTACCCGGCCATTGCAATTGAAGTTTTTCATAATTTCACCCTGCTACACGATGATATTATGGACAACTCTGATGTAAGAAGGGGCAAGGCCACCGTGCATAAGAAATGGAACAGGAATGTGGCCATATTATCGGGCGATACCATGCTGATCAAGGCTTATGAATTGATTTCGCGGTGCAAAACGGGCAAGTTGCAGGCAATTATGGAATTATTTAATAAAACTGCCATAGAAGTTTGTGAAGGACAACAATACGATATGGATTTTGAAGAAAAAGATACAGTTACCGAAGATGAGTATCTAAAAATGATTTGTTTAAAAACAGCGGTTCTACTGGCTGCATCCTTAAAAACAGGTGCCATTTGCGGTGGTTCGGGAAGCAAAGATGCCGGCTGTCTTTATGAATTTGGTATTAACCTGGGCATGGCTTTTCAGTTGCAGGACGACCTTCTTGACGTTTATGCAGATGAAAAAGTATTTGGAAAAATGATTGGCAATGATATCATTGCAAACAAAAAGACCCTTTTACTGATAAGCGCCTTGCAAATTGCCAAAGGTGACATCTTGCGGGAACTCAGACAATGGTTGTCTTGCAGCGAATTCAAAAAAGAAGAAAAGATACATGCAGTTACTAATATTTACAATATATTAAAGGTTAAAGAGCTTACAGAAGAAAAGATAGAGCAATATTTTACAAAGGCAAAAGAAAAGCTTGACCAGGTTTCAGTAGACAAACATCAGAAATTTATTCTTTCGGGGGTGGCGGATATGCTTATGGGAAGAGATAAATAATTAAAATTTATGATTCAATGTCGTTTAATTAAGGTTATTATTTTATATTTTCTCCCCTGTCTGACGTCAGGCAGGCTGCACCCTCTCCCGGAGAGGGACATAAATGGTCTTAATTAAACGACATTGATTTATGATTCGGGAAACTATTGTTTTTAAAGGCATTGAAGAGGTTTTTCGTTTTTTATCATAAAAAAAATCAGTAAAAAAAATCATCTATAAAAAAAATTCTTAAATTGCAAGGGTTAATCCTACTCTAATCAGCCCGTTAGGCAAATTTTGCCTGTGACTGAGGGGGCGGAGCTTTAAGTAAACATCACATTTTCAGTAAATATTTCATCCGATAATCTGTTTTTTTCTTAATTTTTTCTATATTAACTTATGCGATTTTGATTGTTAAATAATCAAAATAATGGACTATATCCAGGTTGAATCCAGTAATAAAACACTAAATGTTGCTTTGTCGGACGTCTACCATCGTGATAGCCGAAGAATTAAACTTGTATTTAAATACAACCAACAACTTATCAACCTGGTTAGAACAATACCCGGATGCAGGTGGAGCCAGACCATGCGTTGCTGGCATATTCCATACCGGGAAGATTATAAAACTTATGTTGCCGGCTTTTTAAATTCAATAGCAATTATAACCAATGCAGAAGAAGTAAATGATAAAAACTGCAGCATTGGGGAAAAAAATATGCCTCTAACCGGGAATGAAAGCAAAAAAATACCGGTTAACAATTTTAAAGTCCTTACAGCAGATAAAAAACCTGGATTAACAGATGAAAAGAGCAGGTTGAAATTGGCTGCCTACATTCAAATGATGGATATCAAGCGTCTGAGCCCGCGCACACATGAAATTTACTGTAGTTTTTTTATACGGTATTTAATTGACAATGAAGATAAGGATATTGACGAATTCACTTACAGGAATATTTATTCTTACATAAGTAAAACTTCGGAAAAGCTGAACTTTACAAGGAGAAGGCAATGTATCGCGGCAATAAAATTTTACTATGAAAAAGTGCTTGGAAGAGATAAAATGTTTTTTAACCTGGGTAAAGTTGTAAATGTTGATACTACAGTTGTTCACATACCTTTTTACCGGTTAAGAAATATATGTACCGGTATTGCATATGAAACAGACATTCTTTTACTGCTGTTATTTTACCATTTTAACCTTGCAGCAAAAGAAATATGTGATATCAGGCTTGATAACACAGGGGTATTATTCGAAAACAAGTTAGTAAAAGAACATAATGCGGTTACAGAGTATTTGACAAATTTATTGAATAAACATATTGAAAAAAGCGGTAATTTGGTTTTTCTGCTTGAAACAAAGAAGCAGCAATTAAAGGCTGATGAGCTTATTAAGAAAATTCACAATATTCTGCAAAGGTATAAGCTGAAAGAAATTTATTACCTGCAAATGGGGAACTATCTTGATTCGACAGATTATTCAGCACAAACTAAGGCTACATACCGGGGCTTGTTTATGAATTTTCTTTCTGATTTTGGTTTCCGGCACCCGGTTTACATCAGTAACAATGAAATAAGGGAATACCTGGGCAGTTTGAAGCAAAAATCGGAAGCATACCAGAACAATACAGTTAGTGCGCTGAAGTTTTTTTATGAAAATGTTTACGACAGGAAATTGCCGGTTACCCATGCAGCAAGGCCCTATATCGGGAAAAGCCTTCCGAGCGTATTTAGCCGTGAAGAGATTGCTGCTATAATAAACAGCGAAGACAACCTGAAACACAAGCTCATTATAGCTATTGGTTATTCTTGTGGCCTAAGGCGCAGCGAGATACAGAATTTACATACGGCTGATATAGATTTAAAGCGAAACGTAGTGTTTATACGTAAGGGCAAGGGCAAGAAAGACAGGTACACCATATTATCGCCAAAATTAAAAGAATATATACGTGAATATATTGAAAGCGAAAAGCCTGGGGATTATTTTTTTAAAGGGGCCAAACCGGGAGAGCCATACAGTGTGGAGAGCATGGCATCGGTACTTAAAGATGCGGCAAAATCTGCGGGGATACACAGACGGGTTCACCTGCATATGCTCAGGCATTCGTTTGGCACTCACCTGCTTGAGGATGGTTATGATATAAGGTATGTCCAGGAGTTACTGGGGCATAGTAATTTAAAAACAACACAAAGGTACACGCACATTGTAAACCATGCGTTATCGCATGTTCAAAGTCCTTTGAACAACCTTGATATTGCAAGGTGGCATATAGCAAAAAAAAATCTTCCACCATAGTAAAAAAAATGAACCAAGATATAATTGATTAAAATGATAGAGCAGCATTTTTACCATAAGGTATTGCATATAATAAAACTGCTTAAAGAGAGCAGGTAGAATGATATTGCATTTGAAATAAAATTTTTACATTTGATACCAATAGTGTTGTTTTTGGTATGCAGATATGATAATTTAATTACCTAATCTGATAAAAAAACTTAATTCCTAAAAACAAAAAATATTTTAAGATGAAAACAATCCTGCAACTAACAAAAAATGAAAAAATATATGATGTAATCGTTACATCAAACAGTTACATAAAATTTTTAACCACGCTATAATAGCGATAAACGTAATTTGGTTTACCTTTACGTT
>JAFGPL010000143.1 GCA_016936215.1 Bacteroidales bacterium | reverse complement strand
TTATTGAGTTGTAAAAATACACATACCGATTATTGATGTCGCAATTTATGTAAAAAAGTTATAAAATTGTAATTTTGTCATACTATTGACAAAAATTCATATTTTTGATTAGTTTAATACCTGAACAGGTATGGAAGTCTTGCAATTACTGAATTTATGGAAGTTCAAGCGATAAAACAACGTTTTGGGATCATTGGAAATTCCCCCGGTCTTAACAGGGCCATAGATGTCGCCGTACAGGTCGCCCCGGTTGACCTTTCGGTTTTAATTACGGGCGAGAGCGGGGTTGGCAAAGAGGTTTTTCCCCAGATTATTCACCAGTTTAGTTCAAGAAAACATGGAACTTACATTGCTGTTAACTGTGGCGCCATTCCCGAAGGGACCATTGAATCTGAACTTTTCGGGCATGAGAAGGGGTCATTCACCGGTGCCTACGATTCGCGAAAGGGTTATTTTGAAGTGGCCAACGGGGGCACCATTTTTCTTGACGAGGTGGCCGAGTTGCCTGTTTCTACACAGGTAAGGCTTTTAAGGGTACTTGAAACAGGAGAATTCTTAAAGGTTGGATCATCGAAGGTTATTAAAACCAACGTGAGAGTGATTGCCGCTACCAATGTTGACATACAGAAAACCATTCAACAGGGTAAATTTCGTGAGGACCTTTATTACAGGCTCAATACTGTTCCCATAGATATTCCTCCCCTGCGCGACCGGAAAGAGGATATCCCGATACTCTTCAGAAAATTTGCCCTCGATTTTGCCGAACGTTACCGAATGCCTGCCATTACGCTTACAGACGATGCTATACATATACTCGTCAATTATCGTTGGCCTGGAAATATCAGGCAACTGAAAAATATTACCGAGCAGATTTCCGTTATTGAACAAAACAGGGAAATATCTATGGATATCCTGAGAAATTATCTCCCCGATTATAACGACACCAAACTGCCGGCTTTGTTCGATACAGTTGATCAGAAAACTTTTGCCTCTGAACGTGAAATACTTTATAAAATTTTGTTCGACCTGAAGAATGATGTCACCGACCTGAAGAAACTGGTGCTTGATATTATGGAGAAAGGCTCGGCAAATATTGAGTTTCATGAAGACAATGCACACCTGATAAAAAAACTGTACAACTCATCCGAAACGGCTGTAGAACCTGAAATATTAAATCCTAAGATTGATCTTAACAGGGTACAGAAAGAAGCTATTCAGGATACCGAAGAGATTGTTGAAGAGTCGTTATCACTTGAAGACAAAGAAATAGAACTAATTAAAAAGGCTTTGGACAAATACAACGGAAAAAGAAAATATGCCGCCAATGAACTGGGTATTTCGGAACGTACACTTTATCGAAAAATAAAAGAATATAATATTTAATAGCGGAAGATCAATATCTGAATAACCATGAAAAGAATTATCGCAATTCTATTTACAATTATCACAGTGTTTGTGTTGCAATCTTGTTTTACAATCAAATATTCCACCAAGGGGGCCTCAATTCCGGTTGAAGCAAAAACTGTATCTGTTCAATTTTTCGAAAACAGGGCCCCTCTTGCTGAAGCCACCTTAAGCCAGGTTTTCACTGATGGGTTTAAAGATTATATTCAGTCAAATTCACGGTTGATTCTTGTAAACGGCATCGGTGACCTTGATTTCGAAGGAGAAATTACAGGTTATGATTCAAGGCCTACTGCTATTTCTGCCAATGATGTGGCGGCACAAAACAGGTTTACAATTGCTGTTAAGGTAAGGTATACCAACTCGTTCGATTCTTCCAAAGACTGGGAAATGAGTTTCTCAAGGTTTCAGGACTTTCCAAATACCGAATCGTTCGAGTCTGCACAGGCCAGTTATACCGAAGACATCATCAAACAGATATTCGAAGATATTTACAACAAAGCATTTGTTAACTGGTAAACCAGGGGGTAAGCGATGGACAAAACTGCAATCACCAAATACATTAAAAATCCGGCTATCCTGAATGATAAAACCATTGCCGAAATCAACCGCCTTAAAGATGAATACCCGTTTTTTCAAACAGCATATCTTTTATCGGTAAAGAATTTACACAATATTGGCAGTTCAGATTTTGAAAAAATACTTCACCATACAGCAGCCTATGTAACCGACCGCCGGATTTTATACGACCTGCTTTACAATGCAAAACCCCTGCAAGATCAATCCGTTAAAACAGTCTCCGGAAGAAATATTAAAGATAATTTGCAGGAGAATATTTCGGATACAGTTGCTTCACAACTCCATCATTTTGAAAACAGCAGGTACGATGAACTTGAACTTATCCCCGAAGTTGCCATTGATGTGAGAAAGGAGTATGGTGAAGGAATCGAACTCGATGACCATCATTTCAGTTTGAATATTAATGAAGAAAATTCTTTTGATACAACCCCTGTTAATCAGGCAGAAGAGCAATCGGCGGAATTGTCGGCAAAACTTCCATCGCAAAGTGTAGCCAGCGAAACAGAAATTCTTGAAATAGATGTTAACCAGACACCGGATTCTGCTGATGACAAAACAGAAAAACCCGGTACCGAAGTCAAAAGTGCATCTTTACAAAGCATGACAGATGAAGAAGAGATTGATTTTGACCTTATGGAAGATGCCGGGGATCAAATTCAGTCTGAAACGCTGATGGCTGGGGGAGAAACTTTGCAGGAGAAAAAAGAACCAGTAGCAGGTAATGAAGATACCTCTTTTGCCGAATGGCTTATTTCTCTTGAAGATGAAAGCGATGACATTCCTACTGTTAGTTCTGAAACCGGAAAGCAAAAAGAAAAGAAAATATCTAATTCAGACCTGATCGAAAAATTTATCACCTCAGAACCGAAAAGAATTGTTCCAAAAATAACCGATGAAAAAATCAGGGACATATCGGGGCATAGTGTTGTGGAGCATGAAGGCTTTATCACCGATACACTTGCAAAAATCTATGTCAAACAGGGTTATTATACCAAAGCCATATTTGCTTACGAAAAATTAATTTTGAAATTTCCGGAAAAAAGTAGTTACTTTGCAGCTCAGATTGAAGAAATAAAGAAGATAATTAAAAATTTATAACACAATAAGATATGTATACTTTAGTAGCCGTTTTGATCATTATTGTATCTGTTTTGCTCATTTTAATCGTGCTTGTACAGAATTCCAAAGGTGGCGGGCTGGCAGCCAATTTTTCAGCAGCCAACCAAATCATGGGCGCAAGAAGGTCGGCAGACTTTCTTGAAAAAGCTACCTGGACACTAGCTTCGGCACTGCTTTTTTTAAGTCTTGTAGCTACAGTGGCCATTCCCCGCGAAAAAGAAGAAAATTCAAAATCAAAAATTCAGGATCAGATTGAAAACGCGGTTAACCCTGAAAGCATGCCGGCATTTCCTACAACAGCCCCAGCCCAGCCTTCTCAGGGCACAGAAGAGCAGACTGAATAAATATCAACTGTAACAATATGATAAAGTGTCAGTATGTCATACATACTGACACTTTTTTTTGGTACTGTCATTAGCGTATTTTGCAGTTTATTTAATTATTTATCAATTATTTAACTTTATAAAAAAGAAAATCTTAAGTTCCTGACAAAAAAATCTACTGAAAATCTGTCTTTAAAAAGTGCCAAAAAGGGTTATATCTTCCATTTGGCATAAATTATGTTAAGTACCTCAACAAAAAATTAACAATGTTTAACCAATTAATTAGAGAATAGTATGTCAGTAGTTAAAATTAAACCCCTTGCCGACAGGGTAGTTATTGAACCCAAAGAGGCTGAAGAAAAAACCGCTAGCGGCCTGATTATTCCCGACTCTGCAAAAGAAAAACCCCAAAAGGGCACTATTGTTGCCACCGGACCCGGTACCAAAGATGAAAAGATGGAAGTAAAATCTGGTGATACTGTATTATATGGAAAATATGCAGGAACCGAAATATCAATAGATGGAAAAGACTTTCTGATAATGAGACAGTCGGATATTCTTGCAATAGTTTAACATAATTTGAAAGAAACTTAAAAATTAATAAAAATGGCAAAAGAAATAAAATTTGATATCGAAGCCCGTGATATGCTAAAAAAAGGCGTTGATCAGCTCGCTAATGCAGTAAAGGTAACTTTAGGGCCTAAAGGGCGCAACGTTATCCTCGACAAGAAATTTGGCGCCCCGCAGGTTACAAAAGACGGTGTTACCGTGGCAAAAGAGATTGAACTTGAAGACATCTACGAAAACATTGGTGCGCAACTGGTTAAAGAGGTAGCTTCTAAGACCAATGAAGACGCAGGTGACGGTACCACCACAGCTACTGTTCTGGCACAGGCAATTGTAAATGTAGGGCTGAAAAACGTTACAGCTGGTTCTAACCCCATGGACCTTAAGAGGGGAATTGACAAGGCTGTAAAAGTGGTTATTGATGAATTGAAATCAATGTCGCACGAGATAGGCGAAGACAATGAAAAAATAGAACAGGTAGCTGCCATTTCAGCCAATAACGACCACAGCATCGGAAAACTTATTGCCGAAGCAATGGCCAAAGTAAAGAAAGAAGGCGTTATCACTGTTGAAGAATCAAAAACTGCAGAAACTTATGTTGAAGTAGTGGAAGGTATGCAGTTTGACAGGGGGTTCATTTCTCCTTACTTCATTACCGATTCTGAAAAGATGGAAGCTGTTCTTGAGAACCCGGTAATCCTTTTGTCAGACAAAAAGATATCTACCATGAAAGACCTGCTCCCAATACTCGAGCCTGTTGCCCAAGCCGGCCGCCCGATGCTTATTATTGCAGAAGACGTTGACGGTGAAGCATTGGCAACATTGGTTGTTAACAAACTCAGGGGATCGCTGAAAATTGCTGCCGTAAAAGCCCCGGGCTTTGGCGACAGAAGAAAAGAAATGCTTGAGGATATCGCTGTTCTCACCGGAGGTGTTGTTATTTCTGAAGAAAAAGGCCTTACCCTCGAGGGTGCAAAAATGGACATGCTTGGCCATGCCGAAAAGGTTGTTATTGACAAAGAAAACACAACCATCGTAAATGGTGGAGGTGACAAGAAAAACATTGATGCCAGGGTAAAACAGATCAAGGCACAGATTGAAACTACTACTTCTGACTACGACAGGGAAAAACTCCAGGAAAGGCTTGCCAAACTGGCAGGTGGCGTTGCTGTTCTTTATGTTGGTGCAGCTTCAGAAGTTGAAATGAAAGAGAAGAAAGCCCGTGTGGAAGATGCACTCAGTGCTACCCGTGCTGCCGTTGAAGAAGGTATTATACCAGGTGGTGGTGTTGCTTATATCCGCGCTGATGAGAAACTTGCTAAACTGAAAGGTGAAAACGACGATCAGACAACAGGGGTTGCTATCGTGAAAAGGGCGCTTGAAGAACCGCTGCGACAGATAGTTGAAAACGCCGGACTGGAAGGCTCTGTGGTTGTTCAGAAAATTCGCGAGGGCAAAGGAGATTATGGTTACAATGCCCAGACAGATAAGTATGAAAACCTGCTTAAAGCCGGTGTTATTGATCCTACCAAAGTTGCCAGGGTTGCACTTGAAAATGCGGCATCCATTGCAGGCATGTTCCTTATTACAGAATGTGTTGTGGCAGAAAAACCGCAGGAAGAAAAAGCTCCAGCAATGCCCCCGGGAGGTATGGGTGGAATGTATTAATAACATTCATTATAGTATCAGCCCCTTTGGAAACCCCAAAGGGGTTTTTTATTTTTATTACATGAAGAATTCAGGCTAAAATCTTTGTTACCAATTTAGGAGCATTGTAAAAAGCTGGCTTCTAGTGTCAAGTCAATTGTCATACTGAACGAAGTGAAGAACATATTTCACGACCTAAGGGAGTAATCTTTATTCTTGAAATACAGATGTTTATT
>JAFGPL010000011.1 GCA_016936215.1 Bacteroidales bacterium | reverse complement strand
TTTGTAATAAAGTTGCCCGACAGATCTGATAAATTGCAGGGAAGTATTTTCAGGCGGAACTATTACCGGGATAGCTCTTTGCTTTCGGCGTAACCCAAATATCATATACAGGAAAAGGGTGGCTAATGCAACATAGTAAGCCGACCTTAATGGCGGCTCATTAAGGATATACCGTACGGGTGAGGTATTGATAAAACGATCGGGTTTGTAAAACTGGTCCCAGATGACAGGCTTCACCGGCAATACCGATAATGCAGCACAGGCATATTGGTAATTGCCATAAAGTACATGGTAATTAGTAAATGCCATGGGTTGACAATGCAGGTAAATATTGCCGTTCCCAAACTGCATACGAATAAAATTGGTTCGTTTTGAACGATCATTTCCCAATATAATGGCAGTGGATGTATCTGTCGCCGTGAAGTAATGTTCGGGCATACGCCTGGGGAATGTATAACCCGAATCATAAACAGGTGAGTCATATGCAAGATGGAGGTTCTCAGGTTGCTTTACAAACCATGCTGTGTCAAACGGGTTTGTGTTGGTTTTACAATTAAGTGTATCAACCAATTCAGCAGGAAAGGAGAATGCGGAAAGAAACAGGTTATTGCCGTTCGAAACAAACGCAAGCAGGGCTGAAATATCGGGTTTTCCGGCAGAGAAATGACCGGCAATAACGATCAGGTTTTTTCCGGTAATATCGTTGCTGAGGGTAACACTGAATCCGGCCTGGTTTACCATAATTTCCTGATCGGGGAACAAAGGATTTAATAAATTTCTGATCACACTGCATCCGTATGGCGATTTCTTCTGACCACTGAAACTCATTGTCCAGTTGGGCGCCTGGGGAGCCAGATGTTTTAACACCACAAGCGCTATAAACAAAAGCAGGGTGACAATTAAAAAATATTTATTTTTTTTCGACATTAACTTTTTCTGAGAATGCTTTAAATCGTGGTAATACTTCTTCATACGTGGTTGCGGTAACCGGGTATTTACCATACCATACCCGGTTGTATACCCAGGTGAGCTCTGAAAACGCATGCTGCAGCAACGGATTGGTTATTTCGCGTGCATAATCGCGGTTTGTTTTATCTGCGGAGAGGCGAATATATGCCTGTTGGTCCAGCTCTTTAAGCATTTTCAGATGCAATAACCGGATAACTTCCCTGTAGTTTTGCCGGGTCAATTCATCATCAATAACCTTATTCAAATCAATATGTTCATGTGCCGGATCAATTTCGATGTAGTTGGATCTTTGGCCTTTTTGTTCGCCATATAATACGCGGGCTACTTTGGTTTTGGTGAAAACATAAAAAGCCAGTATCAGAAAAACCAGCACAAGCAAAACTTTCAAAATTACCGGCAATAACATTATGGTATCGAATCCTTTTGCCACTATCCGGAGGATTGCATTTAGTATTCGCTTCAGAAACCTTGCCTCCGGTATGGGCTTGTATTCACCTCCATATTGATAATCGGGGTTGTTCAGGTAGGCGTCTATTGTTTCTTGCTGCGGTGTTCGTAAGCTAATACCATCAGTCCCGGACCTGTCGGCCATGCTGTTTAAAGCTTTGTCCCCGGCTTTACATTCCGGGGGACAAAGCAAAATGTAAAAGATACAGGTTAACAGGAACCCTTTTACCGGCATATTAATTGATCTGTTCAATTTTTTGCTGTAATGAAGGCTTTTCGGATTCTTCAACCAGACTGAAATAGTGGAAAATAAGCACTATCGACGGTAGCGAGAATAAAATATAAACAAACAACGAAGTAATGGCATTGACTATATAAAATGAAGTCGAAAAACCTACCTGGCTGGTTTTCATGGCAGAGAAAAGTGACTTGAATCCCAACATCATTGCCGGAAGCGATAATACTACGGCCATCAGGTATACCATGATAAATGCAACAATGATCAGGCCCAGGGTCAGCCACCATTTCTTTGCGGTAAGCCTGAAACTGCGGCTGAAAGCATCGCCAAATCCTTTTTCTTCAAATATATACGCGGTTATCATCAGCGAAAATGATACACCAACAAATATACCCGGGAGAATACACAGCATTGTGCCAATAATTACCAGTATACCGTAAACAAAAGATATTCCTATTACCGGCAATACATAACGTTTGATCTCGTTCCAGACATCTTCAGTAACAAATTGCCCTCTTCCTTTACTGATGTAAAGTTTAATATAACCGTATATGGTGCATTGCAAAACAGACATTCCTACAATATATACCAGCATCGACATAAAGGAGTATTTGTACACGCTCATCATCGATGAAATCATTCCGTCGATATTGGCAGCGCCTGCAGCCTGCATATCTCCAAGATATTTCTGCTGGGCTACCGAAACAAAAACACTCACAATTGCAGTAATAACCAACAGAGGCAAAGCATATAAGAGAATTGCTTTTCCCAATGGTTTAAACTCTGCCCTGATAAATGAAAAAGTGTCATTAAAGATTTCACCGAAATCCCTTACTTTTTTGAAATTAACTTGTTGTTCCATGGTTTTTGTTTTTTTGATGAAGTTTATAAGGATAGTAGAAAAAATAGAAAATAATGAGGGCCATTGATAAGCCGATAATTGCAAATTTCAATGCATATGGGGCATTTGAATAACGCGTAATGAACCCCTCTAAAAAGGCGGCCAGTATAAAAAACGGAATTAGCCCGGTAACCAGTTTTATCCCCCGGGTTGCACCTGTTCTGAAAGCATGAAGTCGGGTATATGTTCCGGGGAATACGAAACTGTTACCCATAACTATGCCTGCTGCCCCGGCGACGATAATGCAAAATATTTCGAGCGTGCCGTGAATCCAAATGGTTGACACCGCTTCCAGTAAAAATCCCTGTTGTGCAAAAAAATCCTGAAATGCACCAATCATTATACCGTTCTTCAGCAGGATAAATCCAGTACCCAGGGTAGTGAAGATACCACACACAAAGGCCAGGAATGAAACATAAATATTGTTAATGCTTATGCCCAGGAACATGTTAAACTGATTCATGCTTTTATAAACAGCCATGGGATCGTCATTTTCCATATTGGCAAGTGTCATGTTTACATACTTTTCACCCAAAATGATGTTGACAAAATCGGGGTCATGCCTGCCGGACACCCATCCGATAAGCACAGCAACCATAAAAATCGCAAGGGAAATAAATATTTCCTTGCGACACGTATAAATCAGCAGGGGGAAATGGTATTGCCAGAATTTCACAATATTGGTTGTTTTAACAGGTTGATTCTGGTAGATCAGGTGATGTGTTTTTTGTGCAAGCTGATTCAGGTAAGCAACTGTTGTTGTACCTGGAAAATAGGTACGGGCATAGGAAAGGTCGTCGGTAAGCTGGATATATAAATCGCATATTATATCGGGATTGGCCTGATAACCCTTGTTGATCAGTTGTTCAAATTCTTCCCAACGGCGCTTGTTAGTATGCAGAAAACGAATTTCGTTCATTAATAAATAACCTTGTATAAACCGAAACGTA
>JAFGPL010000142.1 GCA_016936215.1 Bacteroidales bacterium | reverse complement strand
GCCGTACCCTCCTTATCCGGCCGAAAGACGCCCTCTGCTAAAGAAACAGGATTGGTGGTTCGACCGGAATGCGTCGGGTAACGCACACTAAATTATACCGCCGGGCCGTTAGGTTTAATTTAAAACATTAAAAATCACAATTATGAAAAAATCACTAATCCTTCTACTGATAATTTTCCTTTTTGCTGACTGTAAAAAGGAAAAGTACGGCAACGTAAGACAACAAATCAAATGTACTTCGGAAATTCCTTATAGTAATAAAAAATCAAAATCACAAAAGGGAATACAGGAATTAAGATACACTCAATTTGGCGATTTTATAACAAGCATAACTCCAACGAGTTTTATCGGAGAATTAGCCATGGTGAGATTTTTTTCAGTCGATCCTCATGATAATTTTATTGAACTCGTTGGAGGTATTACAGGAGATGAAGGTATTACAGCAGATTTCTGCCTCAATTCAACAATCTCAGTTATACCGGAACTATGTTGTAACGTGTATCAAAATCCAGATGGACAGGGAGGTTACTTTAAAAATGATGTGATTTTAAAGTATTTATATGTGAGTATGGGTTTGGAACTGGTTATTGAGTTGCCTGCAGAATACAATAATATATTTCAAACTAATATTATTACAAGAAATTTATATGCACTGAATTCCCCTGTTGAAGAATTAAGAGAATTCGGACAATTAATGAACATATATTTCGGACAGACTGAGTCAACATATATTTCATATGACCATCCTTTTCCTAATTTTAATACTGGTGTACATATAAGAAGTGATAGGTTTGACGAATGGACATTGATACCTCCTTTGGAGGGACAGACCAAAACAGTGCTTTCAACTTTAGGCTTTATAATTGATGATATTATTCATGTTTATGCGGGGCTTGATAATATTCCATATACAAGTGACGATGTTATTGTTTTTGAACCTAAGTTTTGGGAAAGAATCTATGTAGATGTTAATATTAGTGAAAACTAAACCTAACACGGACGGTAGTGTTAATAAACTTGTCACGGTTTTTGCGTTTTGCTCCTGCTTTCTAGAGAGTTTATCGTGGCCCTTGTACCCGGATACGCGCCACTGCCCTCTAGCAAATTTCTGTACCGTGATAAATTTATGGCTCCGTCGCAAGTTTGTACCGCGAAACTGCACCAACGTCTTCGAACCAGATCCTGTACCGTGAGTCAATTATCGTCGCTCGTAAGTTTGTACCGCAATTAGGCCAGCACGCCAGAAAAATTGTACCATGATGGCAAAAACCGCGCCATGCTTCGCTTCCTGCGGGCTTAGAAAACCAGTGACGAAAACGTGAAATCCTGCCGACGCCCTCCGGTAGATTCAGCAACGTTTACTAACACTAACCGCCGGGCCGTTAGCGTTCATGCTGAAGACATTCAATTCATAGATAATCAATGAAAAAAGACATTAAAATTCCAGATTCAATTAGCACAAGGACTGAATACAAAAGAAAATTCAGTTTATGGGAAATGTATCGTGCCTTTATTCTGATACCGAGTGCTGCGGCTAAGATGATTGGAAACAAAAGAAAAAAATTAGTCAACAAAGATTTTGTTGAGAGATTGCAATTGGCTGTAACTGAAGTAAACGGTTGTGCTGCATGTTCATATGCCCACACATATATGGCATTAAAACAAGGAATGAGCAGTGAAGAAATAAATAGTTTTTTAAGCGGAGACGGAAGATTTATAAATCAAGACGAAGCCAAAGCAATCATTTTTGCTCAACACTATGCTGACACAAGAGGTTTTCCTAAAAAAGACGCATATGATTCTTTGATAGATGAATATGGAAATCAAAAGGTAGAAATTATTCTATCTGCGATACAATTAATGCATGCAGGAAATATTTACGGTATACCTTACAGTGCACTAATATCTAGACTCAAAGGTAAACCATACAAAGACAGTTCATTGATTTATGAATTAGGAACTCATATTGGTGGTTTAATTTTGTTTCCAATATCTTTGATTGATGGATTTTTAAGAGGTATTATGGGATTTTCAAAAATAAAACTTGATAACAGCACAACAATTGAATAGGATTTATGATTAATAAAAACACGAAACGCTAACACGGACAATATGGGTAAGTTGTTTCCCGCTGCGCGGGACAAGTTGTCACGGTTTTTGCTTTTGCTCCTGCTCCCAAGACAACTTTGTAATGGTTCTTGCATCCGGATACGCGCATCTGCCTGCAATATAAATCCTGCACCTTGATAGAATTGTGGCTCCGAGACAGTTTGTATCGCGACAATGCGCCAGTGCCCTCATCAAAAATCCTGTACCGTGTTAGTTTAATGGCTCCTATTATACTTGTACCTCGACACGCGTAATGCTCAATAAAATTTGTACCATGACAGCAGAAACCACGCCCCCGTCTTCGCTACGCTTCGTCGGGGCAGGCTTACCCTCCTTTTCAGGCCGAAAGAACCATTCTACTAAAAAAACTGGATTGGTGGTTCAGCCGGAATTGCGTCGGGTAACACAACCTCCCAATATTGCCGGGCCGTTATGTTTAAGCCATCGGGCGCCTACTACGATGAAAAATTCATTTGGACAATGGCCTAACCATAACTGGATTTTCAATTTTTTTTAAAATAAACCAAACAAATAGTTCCCGTTTTGGGAATTATTTTCTATCTTTGCCCCAGATAACAAATTAATGGAGCGAATTTTTGCAAAAAGTACTCTTAGACAGTTTTGGGAAAAATATTCTGATACTGAACAATACCTAAAGACATGGTATGACACAGCCATGAATTCAGACTGGAAAACTCCCAATGATGTTAAAAAAACTTATGCAAATGCAAGTATTTTAAAGGACAGCCGGATTGTTTTTAATATTAAAGGCAATTCCTACAGAATGGTAGCAAAATTCAACTTTGAGAAACAATGGATCTTCATCAGATTTATTGGGTCTCATACTGATTATGAGAAAATTGATGCAAACACGATTTAAAGAAAAAAACAATGAATATTAAACTGATTAAAACAGAAGCAGATTACCGGAAAGCTCTTAAGAGACTTGAGGAAATATTTGACGCTAAGATCGGTACGCTCGAAAGTGACGAGGCAGATATTCTTGGGTTAATGATTGATGAATACGAAAAAAAACACTACCAGATAGATGCCCCAGATCCAATTGAGGCAATAAAGATCAGAATGGAAGAAATGCAACTCAAACAGGTTGATCTTGCTGATGTTATTGGCGGTAAAAACAGGGTTTCAGAGGTTCTCAATCGCAAACGCAAATTAACCGTCGAGATGATTCGCAATCTTACAAAAAGATTAAACCTTTCTCCCGGACTCTTAATCCGGGACTACAAACTAGCCGGATAAGAATGTGCATAACTGATTAACAATTTGGTGCTCACCTTGACGATAAACATGGCCTAAACCTAACACGGACGGTATAATTAATGGGCTCCTCGCTGCGCGGGGCAGGCTGTCATGGTTTTTGCTTTTGATCCTGCGCTTAAGACAAATTTGTAATGACTACTGCAACTGGACACGCACATCTGACCGCAATTAAAACACTGCATCATGATATCCCGATAGCTATCGGGATACTGCCTTCGTTACAAATTGTATCGCCTTCGCTGCGTAAATGCCTCTAACAAAAATTCTGTACCGTGATAGTTTATCGGCTCCGATCAACCCTGTAACACGACACGCGCAATGCTCAACAAATTTTGTACCTGGATGGCAAAAAGTACGCCCCCGTCTTCGCTACGCTTCGTCGGGGCAGGCTTACCCTCCTTTTCCGACCGAAAGACGCCCTCTGCAAAAAAATCGGGATTTGTGGTTCGGCCGGAATGCGTCGCGTAACGCCCACTAAATTATACCGCCGGACCGTTAGCAGGCATTCTAAAACCACACAAGTGAAAAAAATATACTCTATAATACTAATCTTAGTTATTTTGTCAGGGTGCAGCACTAGCTCCGATCAGACCGAAAGACAAAATATTCAAGTAATTGAAATATACACTAACGAGATTTGGAATAATAGGGATTTTTCATTAATCGATTCAATAATTGGTGAGGATTTTGTGGACCCCGCCTCTGTTTACGGAGAAAAAGGTCCTGATGGTTTAAAGAGGTTATCATGATCTACCTGGAAGCATATCCTGACTTAAAGATTACTGTCGAAGAGATCGTAGCTGATAAGAACACAGTTGCATAGAAATATATTGCAGTTGGAACCAATCAGAGTACTGGTGAGAAAAAAACTTTTAACGGTATAATAATCGATAAAATTGAGAAAGGGAAGATTGTACATCGAGTTGGTGTTTGGAATTGATTCTTCGTCCAAAATTCTATAAATAAAGAAAAATAAACGCCTGCTAACATGCGGTATAATTAATTGGCTTATGTCACACTTTTTGCAGATTTCGTACCAAGGACAGTTAGTGAAAAATATCATTGGTTCGTAGGCCTTAATGCCAACCCTAAATATGCCAGAAGATTCTTAACTTTATATAGCAAACAAAATAGTAGGAAGAACGGATACCGGTATAATTATCCTACCCTCGTAGCCAATAGCCCACCAACGCTGTAGCTCCGATGGTCTGGCAAAAAGTGCGCCATGGCGAGATGAAGCCCACCAACACCAATTAATCATAACGCTGACCGTTATGCCCAATTACATCTATATACAATTAAAATGGCACATACACTTAACCATTATAGCTAATTGAATGCAACCTGCTTATTTTTATATTGTCTTTTGGAGATGGTCTAATATGACTGGACAAATTATTTATCAAATATAAGTGTATATGTTCAAATGAGGGGGTTTGGGGGAGACTCATAACT
>JAFGPL010000141.1 GCA_016936215.1 Bacteroidales bacterium | reverse complement strand
GACTTTCAAGACTTGCATGCCTTGTTCTTGACGCTTTCTTAGAAGCCACTTCTGAATAACAAGAGTTTTCTTAGAGACATTAATTAAATGACATTGATTTATGACTTAAAAAAATAAATGCCCTGTGGTTGGAGGCATATTGTTCTAAAAAGAAATTTATCCGGTTGCAAGTGAATCGGGGTTTTCTAATAATGATGCATGTCGTATTTAAGCCAGAAGCCTTATTCGAAACCCATCTGTTCGTTAAGATACCCGTAATGCTTTAGCCTTGTTTCAATAATTTTCTTGTATTGTCTTGAAAGATTGGTGCTTTTAAGCGAATCGGATATTTCAATCCAGTTAAGCGAGGCCTCAGGCATGTTTTCAAGTTCGCATACGAGTGCCATATTGAAAGCAGCCCTGGCAGAAGTGTTTTTGTTATTCACGTCAACCGCTTTACGCCAGTATTCTGCGGCATCAATCCATGCATTTCTTTTGGCATACCATGCCCCCTGCCTGAGCAGCTTATTGCTGTTAGCATAATACACCCGTTTGATATCATCTTGCCATAAAGGGGCCATACCGTCAACAGCATTTTGTCCCGATTCATAAAACATCTGCACGATAAGGTCGCCGCCATCGGGAAGCTGGTTCAGCGCCATGTCACAGTCATATCCTACCTCCGAAAAGACAAGCGAATGATTTTCTGATTTACTGTGCATAACATCAAGTAACTTAGGATAAAATACCGAATAATGCAGGCTGCTTTTCATTTTGTATTCAACAAAGCACGATGTTTCAAAAGGCACCATGCTGAGGGAGTCTTCCAGCAGCACATGGTCAACCAGCAAAAGTGCATCACATGAATCGTTGCGCAAGACCTTAATGATTTGATTCCAGTTAAGTCCCCGGTTGCTGTTTATTGCACCGAAATTTTTTCCTTTTGAAATTATTACGGTATCAAACTTTGGAGACAGTGCTAATACATCGCGCATGCCATACAGCATATCTTTGGCAAGGATGTAATAGTTAAAATCGGGGTCGAGTTTCAGGTTATTGATTGAATCAAGCCTGCCTGCCGGCATTGAATGTTCGTTTTGTGCCATGGCAAGCGAAATACTTTTTACATCAGAAGGTATGGGCGCGTTCCCGGGTAGCAGCACACTAATAGTGGTAACGGTATAAGGGTTGCATGAAATGGATATTAAGAAAAGCAGAAAGAAAAGAGTTTTTTTAATCAAAGTAGTATGGTACTGTATGTATTTCATGCTATTGTAATTTCATGTATTTAAACACAGAGTGTAAAAGGTGAATATCGTCTTCACCCAAGATATTTAACCTTTCCAGTATGCGGTTGTACAACACCTGGTTTTGTTCTATCTCAATACTTTGAAGATATAATTCGGCTTTTTTCCTCATAGAAATAAACGATTGTTCATCTCTTTTGTTTCCTGTTATATTTTCCATAAGGCCTAATGCAGACATTTCATAGGCATAAATCATAACGGCCTGTGAAAGGTTCAGCGAGGGATAACCTGTTTTCATCGGTACAAAGGTTATGATATGGCACTGTTGTAATTCTTTGTTGTCTAAGCCACTCTCTTCCCGGCCGAAAACTACAGCCACCCTCGAAATGGTTTTTCCTTTGGCGGTGATTATGTCTTTTAATTGCTTTATAGGGTAATAATCCTGTCGCACACGACGGTGTTTGGCAGAAGTGCCGATGATCAGGTCACAGTCGTTCACGGCAGTGGCAAGGTCTTTGAATACCTTTGCATTCTCAAGGATATCGTGCGAACCGTGCGCGAGCATTCTGGCTTCGGTGTCGAGGTAATTGCAAGGGTTTACCAGCCTGAGTTCGCCAAACCCCATCGTTTTCAATGCCCGGGCGCTTGCCCCAACATTGCCGGGTACTGCTGGTTCAACAAGTACAAATACGAGCTGCATGTGTAATTCTGAAATTAAAGGATATAAGGATTGCAAGGCTTTTTATTAAATATGCCGACTGATGGTTCATCCGAATTTATACCTCTTTTTTATGGTTTTGTCTATTTTCCAGGTGCACTCAAGGCCTTGTTCAAATTCAACCCAGTCACCCGGCCCGAAACTTATTGTGTTACCCTCATTATCGGTAACAACCGCGTGCCCTTCCAGTATCAGGCAGGTTTCTTTGTCATCGTAATACCATGGGAATTCCGATGGCTCTTTGCTCCAGGTACCCCATGTTCCGGTGAGAACAATCTCTTTTTCAGAAGGTTTTTTTACTTTCATCATGCTGAAATTTTTTTCAAATTTAACCGATAAAATTATAACACCAATTTATACTATTTGTAAATATATTGTACGAATATTTCTATCCCTTAACACGTGTGTCAAATGATAAATCGGGTTAAGTTTGCAAATAGCAGGATTTATAGACAAACAATTAATATACAATGATGAGTTTTAAAGAACAACTTGCAGACAGCTCGAAGATCATCGGGGAGTTGGTTGCAGCAAATGTAGGTTGCAATGCAGATTATTACCGCGAAATTCTGGAACTGGTTTTAAATGAGCCCATGCCGATGTCATCAAGGGCAGGCAGGGTGCTGGATATATGCACTGACAAATGTCCGGGGCTTTTTAAAACGCATGTGCATAAAGTCATTAATCACATCAAAAAAAGACAGGAAATTCATCGCTGTATTTTAAAAATCTTTGCAGAAAAAATGGTTCAGCTAAACACAAACCAGGAGGGTATTTTGGTAGATGCTTGTTTCAGTTGGCTTGCCGATGATAAACAACCGGTTGCTATTAAAGCTTACTGCATGGATATCCTCGAACGCTTTGCCAGAAAAGAGCCTGAAATCATACCCGAACTGACAGGGCTTTTAGATGATGCAGGACGGACAGGTTCTCCCGGGATAAAAAATAAAGTATCCAAAATTATGAAACGTCTTTCGGCTTTGCGTTTATGATATCACCTGAGCAATATTTCCGACAGTTCTTTAACATTATTTGCAATAAATGAGGGTGCAGCTTCTCTGATCTCTTCTCCCGATCCGTAACCGTAAGCAGCACCGACAGATTGAATCTGGCAATCATGTGCAGCCCTGATATCCATGCTTTTATCCCCTACCATTACCGTGGCATTTCCTGTTTCAATAGGGTAGGTGCTTAAAAGTTTTTTCACCAGATATGTTTTACCTGCATTGGTTCCTGCGGCATCGGCCCCAGCCACCCCTTTGAAATATCTCTTAATATTGAAATGTTCCAGTATCAGAATGGCATTTGACTCAAGTTTGGCGGTGGCGACATAAAGCAGCGACCTGGAAAACAAGGCATCGAGAAGATCGGTTATGCCATCGTACAGTTTATTTTCGTAGACACCCTTCTCACGGTAATAAGCACGAAAATGATTTACCGCTTCTTCAAGACGTGCTCCGGAAACTGAGAAGTGCACCCTGAACAATTCCTGCAGGGGTATCCCGATATAATTTACAAGTTTTTCTTTTGCTCCGGGGTTAATTCCAAGCGAATTAAGAGAATGTACCAATGCATTCAGGATGCCTTCCTGGGAATCGGTGAGCGTTCCGTCAAGGTCAAAAATCACATGTTTATAATAAGGTTCTTTCATAGGGTTGCAAATATATCATTCCTTTCATTTAATTTTGCATATAAATGTTTAATTCATGCATTCATCCATTGGTAAATATATCGTCATTGCCGGCATCATGATCGTCATTACCGGTATTGTTATTTGGCTTTTTGGAGACAAACTAAGCTGGTTGGGGCACCTCCCGGGGGATATCAGGATTGAAAATGAAAACTCAAAGGTCTATATCCCGCTTACCACGATGATACTTGTAAGCGTAGTGCTTACAATTCTCTTTAACCTGCTGAAGCGCTTGTTTTAATGCGCTTTATCTTCAATATTTAAGCATTGTAAGTCTGGTTGTCAAAATAAATAATGGTTTTCAGGTACTTTATTAAAAGGGAATTTCTATTTTTGAAGCTTAATAACAAATAAATTATGTGATTATGGGAAAAGGAGATAAAAAATCACGAAGAGGTAAATTATTTTCCGGTTCTTTTGGTGTAAGAAGACCTAGAAAAAATAAAGTCAATAAGATAGAAGCAAAAGCCGTGATTCCGAAGGAGAAACCGCAAAAACCTAAAACTGAAAATGTAAAACCGGCCGTTCCGGTAGCAGTTGAAAAACCTGTTGAAGAAACCAAACCTGTAACCCCTAAGGCAGCCAAAGCGCCTAAGAAAGAAGGAGCTGCAAAAACAAAAAAAGAAAAACCTGCTGAAGAATAGCAAATCTTTTAGTTGATAAGGCAGTGTAAAGAGTGATTATTTTGAAACGAGGCTGAACAAAACGGGACGAAAAGCCGACTTTTTACATAGCCTCTTAATTATTGACTTTTTCCAAAGCTTTTTTTCATTGTTAAAAAATGTTAATATTAACTGATAAACAGTTATTTAACATTGATATTTTTTAAATTTATCAAAAAAATTTAAAACACAATGAAAACAAAGGTTTGTCAGATCAGGCTTTTGTCCTTCGGGATAGTGTTCCTCTCTTTCGGCATTGTGTCTGCGGAACTGCTTCGTGCCCAGCAGGATAAAACTGGCAAAAACCAGCCCGATATTAAGATTGATGTGAAACGCGAATTCGATGAAAAGGGAAATGTGAAAAGTTATGATTCAGTTTACTCCTTTTCCTGGTCATCCGAAGGCGATATAAATATTGATTCGGTATTAAAAAGCCTGCATGGTCAGTTTGGGATTTCACCTTTCGGGTTCGACGAACCTTTTTCAATGCCTTTTGACAGGTTTAGGGGATACAACGAAAGGCATGTGAACGACAGCCTTTTCGGATACATCAACCCGGGAGATTCTGTTTACAGGTTTAATCCGCCTGCAGATGATTTTGGTTTTCCCGATATGTTCCGTGATCCTTTCTTTGAAGACTTTTTTAACGATCCTTTCTTTGGCAACAGGTATCCGCCATTTCGCCATGCAGACCCTTTCTTTTATGCGCCTTCTGACAGTTCCACTGCCGATCCTTATTATTTTGATATGCGCAGTATGCTCGAAGAACATATAAAGCGCATGGAAGAGTTTCATAAACATTTTCAGTTTAATGAACCATTTTACTTTGAAATGCCCGACTCAGTTGCCCCAAAGCCACGCAAACAGAATAACAGCCATAGAAATAACGTTACATCCAATGTTCTGGAGATATGATGCAGTAGCTGATGTTACCGTTTTCTTAAAGGCGTATTCCGGTTGTTGGATTTATAATTTTCATTAACGACCTTCTCATAGACAAAAATTAAAAATCACCTAAATGAACAAACCGGGAAGAAGTTTTTACATATTTACCGGATTCTTTTTGCTACTAGTCACCTTTGCCGGTTTTGCTGCCAAGATTTATAAAGGCCCGGGGGCGTTGTTGCTGAACAATTCAATGGCCGGGTTATTCTATGAAACGTTCTGGTGTTTGTTGATTTTCATGTTTTTTTACGATATTCATCCTTTTAAGATTGGGTTAGGGGTGTTTGTTTTAACATCAGCGCTTGAATTTTTACAATTGTGGCACCCTCCTTTTCTGCAGGTTATAAGGAATACCTTTATCGGGGCTGCATTGCTCGGCAATTCCTTTAACTGGCTGGATTTTCCGTATTATATCGCTGGCTGCCTTGCGGGAATCCTGGCGATTTTTTTTCTTAAAAGGACTGCCAAATAATTAAAGGGAAGTATTTTGCATTGTTTTACCCAGCATGTATTGCCTTGTATATGACAAAATCGCCAGTATTGTAATTGAAATGATAGTATAGTAAAAAAAAGGCGGAATCGGCAAGGCATCCCCCTGTGCATACGAATGCAATCCGGAAAGGTAATAATTTACCCCAAAATAGGTCATGATTACAGAACCGAAACCAAGTAATGCCATAAGGTTAAAAGCATAGCGGCTTTTTAATCCCGGTACCAATCTCATGTGGGAAATAAAGGCATATACCACAATCGTTATAAGCGACCAGGTTTCTTTCGGGTCCCATCCCCAGTATCGGCCCCATGACTCATTAGCCCATACTGCACCGAGAAATGTTCCAATAGCAAGCAAGTAGAGTCCTGAAATCAACGATATTTCAATAATGTTTGACAACTCTGAAATGGTGAGGTCAATTCTTTTAAAATTCTTTTTATTTTGTAATGCCATAATCATGAGGTTTATCGGGGCGAGGAGTGCGCCTATGCCAAGAAAACCGTAGCTAGCCGTAATAACAGCCACATGCAAAATCAGCCAGTATGACTTAAGCACGGGTACAAGGGTTGTAATTTCAGGGTCCATCCAACTGAGATGTGCTGCATGCAGCGCCATCCACGCAAGTATTGCCGCCACGCTAAGCGTTACCGGTGTCTTTGACGAAAATATTATTCCCCCGAGTACCGAAGCCCATGCAATAAATGTAAGCGCTTCGTAACCATTGCTCCAGGGGGCATGACCCGATATATACCATCTTGCGGCAAGCGTGAGTGTATGAAAAAGAAACGCAATGCCGATGATGCCGCATGCAACATATTGTGGCCATTTAAGTTTTATACGGATGAAAAAGATTCCGGCAAACTGTATCAAAAGCAGCAGAAAACCGGTGAACCCATAAATATTTGATATCTTTTCAAACGGATGATAGCGGTTGTAAAGTATTTCTGCTTTAATCCTGGTTTTCGATGGCATCACATCTTTGCCAAAAGCCGATTGAAAGGCTTTTATTGCATTTACCAGGTCGTCTGCATCTGTCCAGTTGCCTGAACCGGCAGCTTCCTTCACTTTACTGATATAATAGGGGATGATGTTCTGCACAAAAACCGAATCTTCAGAATTAAAAGCATTTTTTGCATTGGCAGGATGATACCATTTTCGGTCGGGGTCATTTTTTTGAGGGAATGCCGTGAGCATAATTCCTGAACAGGCCAGGTAAAATACGTTCAGTCGTTCGTCTGCCCTTATCAGCTCATTTTCAAATTTCGACCTTGAAGCAGGTTTTTTTTGATTTGCATTTCTCACATATTCCCCCAGTATGTATGCTCCTGTTGACTCATTGAAAAAGGAACTGAATGGGATTAATTTACCTTTTTCGCCAAGGATTTCATTAATTTTTCCGTGTCCAACCTTGATGAGCGGTTCATTTTGCCACAACACGGGATAAACGAGCATGCCAAGAAAAACTTCATCCGGGGATAATCCTTTGAAATCATTTTTCCGGGCAATTTTTCTTAAAACCTCAGAACTGAGCGTATTCAAAGGCTTGATGCGGCCATCATTGTCCTGTAATAATATGCTGCCAAACCGCATAGCATGTTCTTTATCAATCTGTGGCATATCGGGTTGATTACCTAAAACTGAAAAAGAGAAAAGAGTAAATATTAAGAATGTTACAGAGAGAGCTCGTTTGTTTTTATGTATGCGATCAGACTCTTTCAGAATAAACCTGAACCGGCTTCGCCTGCCAAACAATCCGAAAATCATTCCGGCAACCATTAACAGATAACCGGCATATGTGATTGGTACACCTGCTTTGTCATAATTCACCGATAGAATGGTGCCTTTTTCGTCATCATCATATGAAGCCTGAAAAAAGCGGTAACCTTTGTGTTTTAATACATGGTTCATATAAATCCTGAATTCGGGAAAGACAATGTTGTCTTCAATAATCATTACGCGGCTTTCAAACCAGGAGGGACTGCTTGAACCGGGATATCGTTCAAGTATAAAATCATTCAGCCTGATTGCGAAAGGCAGTTCTTTCTTTTTTATACCGTAATATATTTTAAGAAGTATACCATTTAACTCAATATAAGTTGTATTTCCCACCGTGCCCTGCTGGGTCCGGTAAGAATGTGTTTCAGAAACAGCACCTGAAGTAATGTTGAAAACAAGTTCCTCTATATCTGTCTGAACTGACCCGTTATGCGCTGTAACTGGCCTATATGAAAGCAGTTTAATTTCTATTTCCCGGTCTGCTGTTTTTATTCTTTCTTTAAAATTTCTCTTCGACAGGGGATTAAGGATCACCTTCCTGGAAATGTTTTTATAATGTTCCCCAAATTGTGCTTCGATGGTAATGTATTTCTCTGTGGTATAAAAGATTGTTGACTGTTCATTTTCACGAATTTGCATTGTGCCTTCAAATCCAAAATACCTGGTTAACCCTGCTCCTGCAATTATCATGGCAAATGCCATGTGAAACAAGAATATCGCCGGTTTTTTATATGTTTTATGGGCGAAGGTTACAAGTACAATATTAACCAGTGCCAAAAACAATAACAATTCAAACCATTTTGCATTGTAAATAATGCTTCTGGCGGTTTGCGGCCCGAAATCGTTCTCAACAAATGTAGCCAGGGCCAGCGAAATGGTAAAAACAATCATTAAAAAAGCCATTGTGCTGGTGGAAGATAGGAATGCGAGTATTTTTTTCATCATTTTAGTTGTTTGTATGCAACTGAAAAAATGGAGTTGTCGGTGAATGATACGTGCAATATAGCCAGACTTTTAAATTTTCATCAGAAAGGAAATGCAATGCAGATTAATCAGTGTTTTTACTATTTGTATGGAGTTGAGTTATTATAGTTTGGTATCAGGGTTTGCGAAGCCGGGAAAGCAGCAATAGGTTGAAAGAAAGAGGTGAACCATTCGGATTGGCTTGCGTAAATGAGCTTTTTTAGGATGATTACAATGCAGATAACAGACTTAAATCGTGCAAAAACCAGTCAGGGGATTCTTACCGGATTGTTTTGAACTTATTTGTCAGTTTCTTTGAGTTTATCCAGGAAGAGTTTTTTAAATTTTTCAATTTTGGGCGTGATTACATAGGCACAATAATGTTGAGATGGGTTTTGATTGTAATAGTTATGGTGATAATCTTCTGCCACATAAAAATTTACCAGCGGGGAAATTTCTGTAACAATTGGTTTTTCCCAAATATCTTCTTTGGTAAGTAACTCTTTCATCTCTTCAGCCACTTTTTTCTGTTCTTCGTTGTGATAAAAAACTACAGAACGGTATTGGGTACCAATATCATTACCCTGCCGGTTTAAAGTTGTTGGGTCATGGGTTTGCCAGAAAACTTCAAGCAGTTGCGTAAAAGATATTTTTCCCGGGTTGAAAACAATACGGGCAACTTCAGCATGTCCTGTATTACCTGTGCATACCTGCTGGTAGGTAGGGTTCTCGGCGTGCCCACCGGCATATCCGGGTAATACCTCTTCTACTCCTTCAAGCCTTTGAAATATGGCTTCAACACACCAGAAGCATCCTCCCCCAAACGTGGCAGTGTCTGTATTTTTAGTTTCCATTTTTTGCTGTAATAATATTTCTGTTTTACCAACCTGTGTACCCGGGCATGCAAACGCAACCGGTATAAGTAACAACAAATATGATAGTTTTATTGTATGCATCCGGGATTGATTTTATCAACTAAACATCATCACGGATTAAAAGTTCAGTTATTAAGTATTTTTATATGATAAGTTCACTGCTTAAGCGGCAACGTGAATGAAAATGTGCTTCCTTTTCCAACCACACTTTGCACAGTTATAGCGCCACCGTTTTTTTCAACAAATTCTTTGCAAAGGATAAGTCCCAGTCCGGAGCCTCTTTCATCATTGGTGCCAGGCCTGGATTCGTTATATTCTAAAGAAAAGAGGTGTTCCAGGTATTGGCTTTCCATACCTATACCATTGTCTGTTACTGAAATCCTGGCAAGGTTTTTTTCTTTTGAAACTGAAATCTCAACAGTACCGCTTTCCAGTGAAAATTTTATGGCATTGGTTACAAGGTTCCGCATCACGGTATTTATCATCTCATAATCGGCAAATACATACTCGGCATCTATTTTGTTGAATTTCAATTCTACCCCTTTTTTTCTGGCAATCTCGTGATAAAGTTTCAGGTTTTCAGTGATAAGATTCCGGATGTCTATCAGCTCGGGCGAAAAACTCAGTTTGTTGGTTTGTGTTGCAGCCCATTTTAAAAGGTTCTCGAGCAGGTTGTAAACCTTATTTGTTGAAGAATAGATATAGCCCGCAATATTCTTTTTCTGAATCTCATCCATTTTTTCAAAATCTTTCAGAAGGATATCAGAAAAGCCGAGAATATTATTAAACGGTCCGCGAAGGTCGTGTGCTATAATTGAAAACAGTTTATCTTTTCCTGAATTAAGTGTTTTTAACTCATCATTTGCTTTTGCAAGACTTTTAGACTGCTCTTCAATTCGCTGCTGTCTTTCTTCAAGCAGGGCATTGGTGTCGTTCAGGTCATCGGTTTGCGCTTTGAGTATTTTGTTTATTTCTGTTAGTTGCCTGGTCCTTTCTTCCACCCTTTGCCTGAGAATGTGTTTTTGTTTTCGCAGTTGAGCTGTACGATACAGGTAAAACAAGACAAATGAACCTGATACAAATAATGCACATATTAGGTAAAACCACCAGGTCATATACCATGGGGGAAGAATCCTGATAAATAACGAAGTGCCTTCATAGTTCCATATGCCATCGTTGTTTGATGCCCTTACCTTTAAAGTATATTTACCCGGGTTAAGATTGGTATAACTTGCTTCACGTTTGTTACGCGCAAGGTTCCATTTCCGGTCAAAACCCTCTAACATATATTCATACTGGTTTTTGTCGGTATGAATCATATTGAGTGAAAGAAATTCAAAGGTTATGATATTCTGTTTGTATTTAAGGATCAAAGTGTCGGTATAGGTTATATGTTTTTGCAAAACTGAATGCCGGGAATAATCCGTTACTTCTTCATAAAACAGCCTGATCCCCGAGATGATTACTTTAGGCTCAGTTTTATTGATCTTAAGGTTGTCAGGGTTAAAGACATTTACTCCTTTTATGCTTCCGAAGAATAAACCGTTTTCATTGTTTTTATAAGCAGAGCGTGCATTGAATTCATCGGCTAAAAGGCCGTCATTTTTATCAAACTCAAGGCTTTTTCCTGATTTGGGGTTAAATCTTACCAATCCTTTCAATGTAGAAACCCAGATGTTGCCCTCCCTGTCGTCAAGGATGGCACAGATATGGTTACTGGCAGCATTAAGGCTGATCCGTTTAAAACTGTTGGTCTTTTGATCGTAAAGGTTCAGACCGTTGGTTGTGCCGATCCATAGTATTTTATCTTTGTCCTGGTAAAGTGATATTATTTCATTTCCGGTTAGTGAGTTTGTGTCGTTATCATTTGTAAGATAGTTTTCAAATACCTGTTCCCCTTTTTTCAGCCTGTTAAGCCCCCAGACAGAGGCTACCCATATATTATCCTCATGGTCACATAATACATGGTAGGTCCAGTCATTCGAAAGGTTATTATTTGCGGCATTGTAATGCGTGAACTTTTTTTCTTTTATGTTAAATTTATCAACTCCTTTTCCATGCACAACGAGCCACAGGTTCCCATCGCTGTCTTCTGCTATATATCTTACATCGTTGCCGGCAATGGAATTGGTGTCTTCTGGATTATGGGTGAAAGAGATGAATCTGCCTGTGTTTTTATCAAAATACTGTAATCCCCCGAAATAAGTACCCGTCCACATAGTATTTTTGCTGTCCCTGAATATGGCAAAAACTGCCCCGCTTCCGAGCGAATACTTGTCTGACGGGTTATTGATATAAGTTTTTATTTCACCTTTGTTCCAGTAAAATATGTCTATCCCGTTATTAGGGTTTCCAAGCCAGAGGTTTCCGTTGACATCTTCGCATATTGCCGAGATATTCTCATTTGAGGTTGTCCAGTAACCCTGTGGATTGGTGTCAAAACCGGAAAATCCCCTGGGCACATAACTTATCCCTACACCTCCGGGAGTATGAGTTGTCCAATAGTTGCCCTGTTTGTCCTGAAAAATGGATACTACATTTTTCTTTATTGAATAAGGATCAGCCTCATTGTGATAATATCCCAGAAATGAATCGGTACTTTTGTTATATACCTTAACGCCGGTTAAATCGCATTGCCACAGGTAATTGTTTCTGTCAATATATAGATACTTACCATACGCTTCATAAGGCCCGCTGATGGGGTACTTTTTGAAATTCATATTATTCAGGTCCAGGCTGTTAATACCCCCGCCTGAAGTTGTCAGCCACAATATCCCGTTATGCATTGCCAGGGACATTACATTGTTATTGCTCAGCGAATTCGGGTTATTGTCATCGGCGGTATATCTTACAAGATTTTTATCAATCGTGTTATAAAAATATAAACCACCTTCGTTGCCGGCACCTATCCATATATTATTCTGTTCGTCGAAAATAAATGAGTTAACCGGATAATTCCCAAGGCTGATGATTTCAGAAAACACTTTTTGCTTGTCGTTATATCTGTATATTGAATTTCCTGCTGCAACATAAAAATTTTTCTCACTGTCTTCGTTAATAAAATAGATGTAAAAAGTCTCAAGCCCCGATGGATTATCGCCAGTGGATACTCTTGTAAAAGAGTCAAACAGGGGGTTGTACATGCACAATCCGTAATTGGTGCCTATCCATAGCCTCCCCCGGCTATCGTTATAGAGACAAAATATATTATTGCTTATGATTGAATTTTGATCATCAGGTTTTGTTTTGTATACCTTGAAATCATAACCATTAAACCTGTTGAGGCCATCGGTGGTGCCGATCCAGATAAAGCCCAGGGTGTCTTGAGCGATACATGTTGCATAACTGCCCGACAGATTGTTTTCATTTGGAAGGGTAGAAAATTTCAGGGCAGGCACCTGGGGATGTGCAGACATATTAAAAAATAAATAACCTGTCAGCAGAATTAATCTTTTCATAGTTACAAATTACGAAAAAAAACAATAATTTGTTTTATGAAAGGAGATAAATACCTGTATAAATTAAAAAAGGACAATTAATAAACAAAGAAAACAGCGGGCCTGTAAGCCGGATTTTGTTTCCCGGCAGTACCGGGGTTTCTATCATTTATCTGCGCGATCTACCCCTCCCGGGTTCTGCAGAACAGAATCAAAACGGGCAGCTTTGAATTTCCTGCATGCAGGAAATACCGGGATGTACATGATCTTGCAACCCGTCAGGCGGACGGCTTCCGGTGTCGCCACCGGAACCGGTGAGCTCTTACCTCACCTTCTCACCTTTACCCTCAGAAGCTTCAATGAAGGAGGGCATGCCCTCTTTCTCAGCATTCCTCAGGAAGTCATTCTCTTCTCCGCTGCTATGCCCTCACAGACATCTTCTTTTCAGAAGGACGGCGCCCTGTGCTGTCCGGACTTTCCTCCCCTGTTCGCCGAAGCTTTAGCGAAGGCGAACCCTGCATACAGCCGAAGCTTTAGCGAAGGCGAACCCTGCATACAGCCGAAGCTTTAG
>JAFGPL010000140.1 GCA_016936215.1 Bacteroidales bacterium | reverse complement strand
GAAATGATGTTTAACGCATTGATTAATAATTGATTATGTCTAAAGTTAACGCTAATGCGATGCATCGGGATGAAGAACCTCTTTCACAGCTCGTTCCGCAAATGCGGGAACCGAAGGAAGTAACTTTTCTCATGACCGCAGGGAATAATCTATATTACAGAATATGAGATGTTTCGTCCCGATGTGTATCGGGACTCAACATGACAAATCGTACCAAAAGGTTACTTTTTACTCAGCCTCTTTATTTTATCTGCTAAAAAATAATTATTTCCCAAAGTAAAAATTTACCCCAATGCCAGCAATCCAAGTACCTTTATCATAGGTTTCGCTAAATGGGACAGTATTACGGATAAAAGATTTTTCTCCGTCTTTATAAATTGTATAAGAGCCACCAAGTTCCACTTCCACCATATCGTTCACCTTATATGCAAGACCAAGTCCTATGGTACTTGACTGCACATTAAAGCTCAGATCATTATTATAGGCCGGAGTTGTACCTGGTTTTGTAAACAAGTATCCTCCACTTACAAGCAGTTTCTCGGAGATGTTGTATTCCAATCCGGCAACAATCTCAAAGCCATTTGCATCAAGCGAGTCTTCCCTTCCTTCCCAGTCAGCGCTCTTATCAAGATAATAATAAAATCCGGCTGAGACAAGAAGTTTTTCAATTGGCCTGTAAGCAGCGCCAAGGGAAATAGTACCAGGAATATCTAACCTTGCAGTTGCCCCGTCGGGAAATTGGGTAATGGGTGTACCTGTTGGCGTAAAACCAACAGTAATATCCTTTGATGTTTCATTTTTCAATTCAAGCTTGGTGTTATGCTCATACTTTGCAGCTATATTCAGCTTTTCTGAAGGATGAAAATTAATGCTTATAAACGGTGTAATACCTGAACCTGTTTTTTTGGCATCAGCTTCCTGATCTCCCAATACCGTGGCCCTGGTTGTAAATTGTGCTGCTGCGGTCTGAAAAGCAGTTACCGCCTGCGCGTTGGTATATCCTGTTGCATTAATACCCAATTGTGCCAATCCCCCAATAACTGTAAGGCTTGCAGGGTCAGTTGCCTGTAACAGTCCGCCATCAATTGCGGCTTGGAGGTTGGTTCCGCTGGTGGTTGCAGATGACGCAATACCAGTCATCACAACATCAGCCCTTGTCCATTGCTCACTATTTGAATAATTATATATTTCTATATCTTTCAAATGTCCTTTATATGTTTCCTTTGCAGTTATATATCTACCTCCCAGTGCTACTGAAAGTACGTCATTTATTTTATATGTAAATCCCAGTTGATATCCAAAGAAAACAGACGATCCCTCGAAAAAGATATCTGCCCTGTAATCATTTACACCAGCAAGGGCAAATGCAGGCACAAGATCAGTAAGCGGATATTCAAAAGACGGAACACCTGTATTATAGGTAGCCCCTCCACCACCACCAATAGGTAAAAATCCAAAAGAAACCGCAAACCTCTCTGTTTTATAGCCGGCATAAATTGAAGGAAATAACGGTGCAGAAACATCGCCTGTATATTTTGATTCATTTAAAAGAGGATAAGAACTTGTAATGGTTCTGGTCTGCCCGATAACCTGGTTATTTAGTGAAACAAAAAATCCATTGCTTGGCAAAAAACTCAGACCTGCGGGATTATAATAGGTTGCATCGATTCCGAGGGTGGCATTTCTCGCCGGCATCCTTACCCACGATGCACTCTGGTTTGTATTGGTGACAATTCCCCCTCCATAAAGAAAAACAGTTGCAAGCAGCAGAGCTGTTGAAAGCATAAGTGTCTTTTTCATAGTAGTTTTGTTTAGAATTTATAAATGCAAGATAGTTTTAATTAACAAATAAACAAAAAAGAGTTATCAATAGCTGATGAACGATCAACCGGGGGAAAAATTGCAAAGCTGATTAAATTCTGAGAAAAACACCTAAATTTTACGCGGCAAAATTATGCTCAGCATGAGCTAAAGGTTAATAATTTTCATGAATAATATACCGAGTCCAGGCAGCAATTTTTATAACAAAGGATAATTTTAACAATACAGTTCAAAACTTCATACCAGTAATTGTTTCATTTCATTATCTTTGAGTACAATAAAGAACAAAAAGATGAATTACTGGTCTTTGGTTTGGGAAAATATTAAGGTATCAGCTGGATCGGTGTTTTCAAATTTTTTGCGGTCTGTCCTTACTATCCTTATCATAGCCATAGGCATTATGGCATTGGTTGCCATACTCACAGCCATACAATCAATAAAAAACACCATCAACATGCAATTTGCCACTATGGGCACCAATACCTTCACCATCGAGAGCAGGAGCATCAATGTGCAGGTTGGTAACAAAAAGCACCGCAGAAAAAATCATCCGTATATTTCTTACAAACAGGCCACCGAATTTAAAGAACGTTTTAGTTTTCCGGCCACTGTTTCGGTTTTTACATATGCCACAGGAACATCCACCGTTAAATACCAGTCAAAAAAAACCAATCCCAACGTAACCATCATAGGTGCTGACGAACATTACCTGCTTACCACGGGGTTCAGTTTAGTAAGCGGCAGAAATATAACCGTATCAGACCTGCAGTTAAACCGAAATATTGTTTTGATTGGCAGCGATGTAGCCCAGGGGTTATTTAAAAATGACAATCCTTTGGATAAAATGGTTACCATTGGCGGGGGAAAATACCGTATCGCAGGGCTTCTTGAAAAAAAAGGGGCAACTTTTAACAGCAGCGATAATTTATGCATCATACCCTATACCAATGTAAGACAATATTTTCCAGCCCCCAGAAGAAATTACAATATTAGCGTAACACCCGACACCAAAGAACTTTATGAAGCTGCTTCCGGGTATTCCGAGGGTTTGTTCAGGATTGTGAGGGGTCTCAAAGTGATAGACGAAAGCGATTTCAATATCACCAGCAGCGATTTTTTATCAAAAATTCTGAACGATGTGCTTAAAAAAGTGCTTTTCGCGGCAACAATCATCGGTTTTATTACGTTATTTGGTGCAGCTATAGGACTGATGAACATTATGTTGGTATCGGTTAATGAAAGGACAAGGGAAATCGGCACCCGTAAAGCTATTGGCGCCAAGAGTCATATTATCAGGCAACAGTTCCTGTTCGAGGCGGTGCTTATTTGCCAGTTGGGCGGGATTTTCGGGATAATACTCGGGATTCTGGCCGGAAATATAGTATCTTTAATATTAAAATCATCCTTTGTAATACCCTGGGGATGGATTTTTGGGGGAGTGGCGCTTTGTTTTATTGTTGGGATGCTTGCAGGAATGTACCCTGCATTGAAGGCTGCAAAACTCGACCCTATAGTTGCATTGCATTATGAATAAAGTATATACACATATATGAAAGAACTCGTAATAGAAAGAACCAGCAATACACCGGCTGTTAATTTCAACCCGGATGAAGGTTTGCTAAAGATTGAGGGAAGATCAATACCGGAGAACCCGGGCGAATTTTTCGAGAAACTGATTGACTGGATAAAAAAGTATTATGACAATCCGGCATCATACACCAGGATTAAACTTAACCTTGAGTACGTCAACAGTGGTTCGTCAAAATACCTGCTTGGCCTTTTCAGACTGATCAAAAAAAAACATGATGAAGGGAAGAAAAGCGAGATTAACTGGTATTATGAAGAAGATGATGAAGCCATACTAAGCCTGGGCGAACATTACCGCACCAGTGTTAAAATGCCTTTTAACCTTATAGAATACATGTAAAAAAAAAAACCTAAAGCATCTGTTTTGCTTTAGGTTTTCTTTTTAACAGGAGGATATCACCGTGTTATTTTACTGTATCCATATATGCAATAAGGTCAATAACCTTGTTTGAATAACCCCACTCGTTGTCGTACCATGATACTACCTTTACAAAATTCGGGTTCAGCATAATTCCTGCTTTAACATCGAAAATAGAAGCACGCGGATCACCGATAAAATCGCTTGATACCACCTCATCGTCGGTATAACCAAGAATTCCTTTAAGATCGCCTTCAGAAGCTTTCTTCATGGCTGCGCAAACTTCTTCGTAAGTAGTTGCTTTTTCGAGACGGCAGGTAAGGTCTACAACAGAAACATTAAGGGTAGGTACCCTGAAAGCCATACCTGTAAGTTTACCTTTAAGCGCAGGGATTACTTTACCAACAGCTTTTGCTGCGCCGGTAGAAGATGGAATGATATTGCCTGCTGCAGCGCGGCCACCACGCCAGTCTTTCATCGAAGGACCGTCAACAGTCTTCTGGGTTGCAGTTGTAGAGTGTATAGTTGTCATTAACCCTTCAACAATGCCAAAGTTGTCATTCAAAACTTTTGCAACCGGAGCAAGGCAGTTAGTTGTACACGAAGCATTGGAAACCATATCAATATCTTTGGTATAGGTCTTGTTATTTACGCCCATTACAAACATTGGGGTATCGTCTTTTGAGGGAGCCGACATTACCACACGTTTTGCACCAGCCTTAAGGTGTGCTTCTGCTTTCGGCCTGTCAAGGAAAAGACCGGTAGATTCTACTACATATTCAGCGCCTACATCGCCCCATTTAAGGTTAGCAGGGTCTTTTTCCGCGGTAACCCTTATGGGGTGGCCGTTTACGACAAGCTTGCCGTCTTTAATATCTATTGAACCTTTAAACTGACCATGAATGGTATCGTACCTAAGCATATACGCCATGTAATTTACATCTATCAGATCGTTTATCCCAACAACTTCGATATTGGGATTATTAAGCGATGCACGAAATACGAGCCTTCCGATGCGGCCAAAACCATTAATACCAACTTTTATTTTTGCCATAGTTATTTTATTAAAAATTAATAATGTGTCAGAAAACGAATGGCGAAGGTAAAAAAAAATCTGATTAAGCACAAGTTGAAATTGTACTCTCATGAAAATAATAAACTTGACTATAATTCGCAGGGGGAAAGATAAGGTCAGTCGGTGACTATTTCATCAATCTTCGACCTTTTCATTTTGTATTTTGCATCTATAACCCTTCCAAAACGGTAACTCGCAAAAAGGGTTAAAAAGAAGTACTGGTCTTTGCCATCATCCATGATTTCAATTTTTTTTATGAAACCATCAAGCAGTATGCCTGCATCAATAGCATGGATGGTCTGGTTGTACTTTCCGAATTCGAACATCACGCCCAATTTGGTGTATAGGCCGGGGATAAGCGAAGTTTCATCAAACCCTTTAAAGAACGAGGCTTTCCCGCTTATTATTGATGACTGGATATGCTGGGAATTCTGAAATTTATCTACCACTGTGCTTTCGATATAGGGTTCACCATTAATATCATATCCTATTATCTCGAAATTGTAATAGATAGGTTTGGCAATACCAATGCTCGGGCCGAAAGCATAGTAACGCCTGATGGATATCCCACCTTTGTCAATCTTTGGAAATAACTCATCATGCAAACCTATCCCGGCACGCAGGCTGTAAAACTGGTTTAACTTACCAAAAACAAAGCTCCGGGAAGATAACAGGTAGACAGAGGAACTTAACTGAATCTCTTTGGGGTGCCTGATACTGGCAAAATCTATTTCATAGATTACTTTGCGCAAAGCAGTCAAACGCTTGCCGTACCTGTAATTAAGGCCGAGACCGTTTGACCCGAGCACAACCGCAAATGTTCTTTCGTTTTTATAAAATATATTGTCTTCCTCTAACAGCTCACCCTGGGCAAAAATATCACATATTATGAATATTAACCCGGTAAGGATGGCTATTCTTTTCACTATTCAGTTACAATAATTGAGATATAAAACAACTTCTGTTAGTAACAGTTCACCTCAATAGTTTGTTCAACCTTTCCCGAACTGTAGGCAGCACATGTTTTTCATACACTGCAGGCTTTAGATAATACATTATGTATTACCTGGATTTACAAAAAAATATAATCTTTCTCAAATAAAAACCAATGAGAATTTTTGTAAAAATAAACAATTAAATCAATTAACTAAAACTGATCAACCGTTATTTTCAACCTGCTCTGTAGTATCATCGTATGAATAGGCAGGACAAATTGCTTTGGAACAAGAAATCATTACCGAAGTGATAAAAGCCAGTGCTACCAGAATTAAAACCAATTTTTTCATGACTATTTTTTTATTAGTTAGTAATTTAACGTAATTATTTATTCTAAATTATAAAATTCTGTTTATAAGATGCGGCTTTCTTTATATGTAAATTTAAAGAAAAATCTTCACATCTGTACCATTATACTTTATTATGGCAATTTGGGTTATGCAATATTTATGAATTTATGTTTTTCTTACACCAAATAATCAAAAAACCTGAAGAGTGGCAAAAAACAATGGTTATTGTATATTGAAATCCAAACCCAGTTCACCGGCTATATTATTCAGATCGTTTGCTATGGCCGGAATAATGGAAATACCTTCTTTTCGTGCCTTTTCCTCAAAAATTCTTTCGGGGTCCCCGGGGATAAGTACCGTGGGCTTTCCCGGCGCACTTTTTGCGTTCCTGAAAGTAGTGATCCATTCATCCATTTTTTCTTTAAACTTTTCTGCAGGCTGAAAAGCATCAATACGCATTGCACCGAAAAAATGACCTGTGCCCTCCCCTGTTTTTTTATCGAGAACCGGTAAATAAGCCACCGATGGCGGCACGAAAGGCCCGAAATTAGCGCCTGAAAATACAGCTGAAAAAATATCAACAATGGCGCTCAGACAATAACCCTTGTGGCTTCCGTGTGCGTAATCACCACCCAGTGTCACCATAGATCCTCCCTCTTTTAGAATCGCGGGGTTATCTGAAGGATTGCCCTCTTTGTCCTGCACATATCCAAGGTGTACTTTTTCGCCTTTTTTTTCGGCAACTGCAAGTTTGCCACGTGCAATAGGTGTGGTGGCAAAATCTGCCACAAATGCAGGCTGTTTGTTTGCGGGAATGGCAACCGCTATCGGATTTGTGCCAAGCAGCCGGCTTATTGAAAATGTCGGCGCCACAAGCGGGTTGGCATTGGTCATGGTAATCCCTGTCATTTCCCTTGCAAGCGCCATCATGGCATAATACCCGGCAATACCGAAATGGTTTGACCCACGCGTGGAAACCCAGCCCGTACCAACCTTTTCGGCCTTTTCCATCGCTATTTCCATTGAACGGTATGCAGCAACCATACCGATTGCCCCGTCTCCATCAACCACAGCTGTGCCGGGGGTTTCATGAACGATCCTTACATTTGGCTTAACATTTATGCGGCCCGCTTTCCAAAGTTCATAGTAATCTTTAATCCTTATCATACCATGCGATGGGATACCCCTGAGCTCTGCAGCCAGAAATACATCTGCAATTATGCGGGTATCGTTGTCACTGCAGCCAAGTTTTCTGAAAAAACTTTCAGTAAAACCAAACAAATAATCATATGTATACATAAAGCCCTTTTTTTATTAGTTGCCGCAAATTTATTAAAATAATAACGTTGCCATGTTCATTTTTACTCATAAACATATTTATCTTAATTTTGCAGATGAAAAAAGAAATCACGGCCATATGAGTGTTAAGCCCTATTCGGACAACAATGAAAGCAAAAAATCGCAGGTTAGGTCCATGTTCAACAATATTGCGCACCGGTATGATTTTCTTAACCACTTCCTGTCTGCGGGCATTGACCGCTACTGGAGGAAAAAAGCACTTCTGTTCCTTAAAGATAAAGACCATTCGAGTATACTTGATATTGCAACAGGCACAGGTGATTTTGCCATACTGGCATACAAAATGTTACAACCGGTAACGGTTACTGGTATTGACATTTCGGAAAAAATGCTTGCACTTGGAAACAAAAAAATCGCCGGAAAAATGCCCGGGGCCAAAATAAAGCTTATAACAGGTGATTCGGAAAACCTTGATTTTAAAGACCACACATTTCAGGTAGTGACTGTTGCTTTCGGTGTAAGGAATTTTGAAAATATTGAAAAAGGTTTATCGGAGATGTACAGGGTATTGAAACCGGGCGGATGGATGGTAATTCTTGAATTTTCGAAACCTGTAATTTTTCCTGTAAAACAGCTTTTCGGGCTGTATTTTAAATATATCCTGCCATTAATCGGCACGATTATTTCGACGGATACAAAAGCTTACCGCTATCTTCCAGAATCGGTCAACCTTTTTCCCGAAGGTAAAAATTTCATTCGGATGCTTGAAAAAACAGGTTTTATCAATTGCTCTTTCAAACCATTGACCTTTGGAATTGCAACTAATTACACTGCCCGGAAACCATCATTATTGCAATAATTGATAATTAATTGATTTCACATAAAACATGCTCCTGTTTTCTTCAATTTAAATTAATATACTATTTTAGCATCGAACTCGTTTAAAATGTTGGTAAAAAACAATTTTGAATTGAAAAATATAATTCTCCTGCTTGTGTGCCTCCTGTCTCTTGACCTCATGGCACAAAAAGATAAAGTAAAGTTCAATCCCACGCATGATGAAGACCCGCTGCATTTCGGGTTTTCGATCGGCCTGAACACCATGGATTTTAACATAAAACAATCTGCCGAAGCAGTAAGGTTGGGGATATTGCCCGATCTGGTTACACTTCGGCCGGGGTTCCAGGTGCATGCCATCTCAAATTTCCGTCTTGGCAAATATTTTGATTTCAGGATGCTGCCCGGCATCTCTTTCGGAGGTGAAAGGGAAATCTCGTACGTTAAGCTCTCAGGCGACACTGTGGGTGGTATTGAAGATGCGGTAAACATTGAATCTAACTTTCTTGAAATGCCCTTCCTGATAAAATATAAAGCCAAACGCATCAATAATTTCAGGCCGTTTCTGATTGGGGGGGCCACCCTGAGGTTTGACCTCGCCGCCACAAAAAAAACATGGGGGGTGTCAAAAAAAGGAACAAGCCTGGTTTTGCTCAATGTATTTGACTGTTATTACGAAATTGGTTTTGGTACCGATTTTTACCTTGAGAATTTCAAATTCACCTTAGAATTAAAATATGCAGTAGGTGTTACCGATGTGCTCAAACGAAGCCTCAGAGACAAAGGCGACGGTCCGGTGGTGCCCCCCGACGAATATGCTGTATATACCAATGTTATTGACAGGTTGAATTCACGCATGTTCATGGTTTCTTTCCATTTTGAATAATAATTGATGAATCAGGCTTATTTTTGTACCATCTGATAAAACCAAAGCGCGTGCAAAAAGAAATAGCCATTGAACTTTCGCCCAAAGACGCCTCGCAGGAAAGGTTCTACAAGCCTGTGATAGCCAGAAAACTTAAAATTTCCGAAGACCAGGTCCGCCATATACAGATCATCAGGAAATCTATAGACGCGAGACGATTCAACATAAGGGTCAATATGGCGTTCAGGGTTTATATCAATGAACAGCCAACAGCAACAGAACATTGGATACCGCAATTCAGGGACACCGGCAATGCAACCGAAGTTATCATAGTCGGATCAGGCCCTGCGGGATTGTTTGCCGCACTCAGGCTGCTGGAACTCGGTATAAGGCCTGTGGTTATTGAGAGGGGAAAACCCGTTGAACAACGTCTAAGTGATATTAAACTTCTTGATGAGGGACAAGTACTTAATCCTGAATCGAATTATTGCTTTGGCGAAGGAGGTGCCGGTACTTTTTCAGACGGGAAATTATACACCCGTTCGAAAAAAAGGGGCGATCACTATAAAGTACTTGAAATACTCCATTACCATGGGGCAGATGAATCTGTTCTTTATGAAGCCCATCCCCATATTGGTTCCGATAAGCTGCCGGAAATCATTGCTTCTATCAGGAAAACCATTTTCGATGCAGGAGGCACCATATTTTACAACACCAAAGTAACTGATCTTATTATAGATAGCAACAAGGTGAAAGGAATAATTACCTCCAAAGGTGAAAAAATTACAGGTAAAGCTGTTATTCTTGCCACAGGCCATTCATCGAGGGATATTTATTATATGCTGGATAACAGGAAAATACAGCTCGAAAACAAACCATTTGCCATGGGGGTGAGGGTAGAACATTCGCAGAACCTGATTGACGAAATACAATACCACGGTAAAAAAAGCCCATACCTGCCAGCCGCGACCTATAATATTGTTCAACAGGTAGAAGGACGGGGGGTTTATTCTTTTTGTATGTGCCCGGGCGGACAAATAGTACCTGCTGTTACATCTCCCGGCGAAATTGTTGTAAACGGCATGTCAAATGCACAGCGAAACTCATCTTTTGCCAACTCGGGGCTTGTGGTTCAGGTTTTACCATCCGACTATCATGCATTTGGCAGCAACAATGGCCTTGCTGCACTTAAGTTGCAGGAAGATTTGGAGATGAAAGCATTCGGAGCAATTAACAATAACCAGGTTGCGCCAGCGCAGAGGATAACCGATTTTCTGAATGGCAGGTTATCTGAAACCCTCCCGAAATGCTCTTATTTGCCGGGCATTAGTGCTTCGCCGCTGCATGAATGGCTCCCCCCCTTCATCGCCCGTTCACTTAAATCCGCATTCCCAATAATTGACCAAAAAATGAAAGGGTTTATCTCAAAGGAAGCCATCATGACAGGTGTAGAATCAAGGACTTCCTCGCCGGTAAGAATTCCCCGCGATGAAGAAACCTGTGAACATATCCATGTAAGGGGATTATTTCCCTGCGGAGAAGGCGCCGGCTATGCCGGGGGAATTGTCTCATCTGCTGTTGACGGTGGAATGGTTGCAGATAAATGCATGGCATATTTGAACAAATAAGTCTATGGGACATTTCCACCCGGTAGTTATCTGGTTCGATAATGTTGCATTCTTTACACATTCATATCCTTATTAACCCGCTTAATTCTTGGATTTTAGTTGAATTCTAATGTTTATGTGGGTTAACCCCGATTTACAAATACTCAATTTTGGGGTTTTTAAATAGCCAAAATTGATAGTATTTGTTAATCGTTTGAAAATTCCAT
>JAFGPL010000139.1 GCA_016936215.1 Bacteroidales bacterium | reverse complement strand
TTCAAACCCCTGTGGGCACTGCTGGATTCGAACCAGCGACCCTCTGCTTGTAAGGCAGATGCTCTGAACCAACTGAGCTAAGCGCCCCTGTGTTTTTAAGGTCTGCAAATATAAGCGTCATTTTGATATTGACAAAACTTTTTGCGAAAATATTCAACCCTTAGGGGATTATCTTCTTCAATGACGCTTTCAGCTTAACGGTATGCTGAACAATTTCAGAAAACAGACATTGGCAGGCCGTTTAACAGAATATTTTCACTATATTACAAACGGCATGAATGCCGGAGTTATGTTATTGCTTCGCCGGATCAACAATCACTGATTCAGCAAAAACACAATTCCGGGAATCATATTGCAGCCAATAGCTGAAGATGAAACACCTAATTCTATTTTATATCAGTTTAATGTATTGCGTAATTGCCGTTCAGGCTCAGCATACGACTGATAACCACAATAACCTGTCGCTAAAAAACAACTGGCATCATCAGGCAGATAGCCTAAGCCAGCTTTTATCAAACCGGACAACGATAAACGAAGGCTTTATCTTATGCCAGATCGGCTCGGTTTATTACCGCAATTTCAATCCTGCAAAAAGCATCCGATACGCTGCCGAAGCTATGGAAATTGGCCGGAAAAATAAAAACGACTCATTAATTGTCAAGGCCCTTCGCCTTTTTGCAGATAACTACTATTCCCTGGCTGATTATGAAAAATCATCGGGTTACTTTATGCAGGAATTGAGTTATCACCGAAAAACGGGTAATAAGTCGAAAATTGCCGAGATATATTGCAACCTGGGGGTTAACTACGAGATAAGGGGAATGCTTAAGAAAGGCATGGCATATTACTTTAAAGCACTTAAGCTATACGAGGAGATTGATGATAAAGAAGGATTGGTGGCCACATACAGCAATATGGCCTATGTTTTTTGCAGTCAGGGTAAACTCACCGATGCTATCGGCTATTTCAGAAAAGCAGCGGCCATTGAGAATGCTTTTCTACCCTATAAGAAACAGCATTATTTCCTCGTGAACATTGCTGAATGTCAGGTAAAAGCGAAAGCCTATGACTCAGCCATGCTTAACCTCGAAAAAGCTGAGGCACAAATCCGTAACCTCCCCTACCCCGACGATGAAGATTTTATGATCTGGATCGATGCTTGCCGCATTATTGGTGATGTGTACAACAATAATGGCAACCTTGAAACCGCCCTGGATTACTATCAACAGGCACTCACACTTTGCCAACAAACCAATACTATCGAAAAAGAAGGTGAAGTCATTACCTTTCTGGCCCAATTGCTCATCAATACAGGAGATTACCCCCGCGCAGAAAAATACCTGGAAAGAGGACTTACCATTGTTTCCGAAACCGGATCATTCTATCTCGGGCGTGACATATACAAAGCTCTATCCATGCTATACGGCAGACAAAAAAGATACAGGGAAGCCTGGGAATACCATCAATTGTACAGCGCCGCCTCCGATTCCGTGCTGAACCTCGAAAGTGCAAAACAAATCGCCGACCTGCAGGTAAAATACCAGACTGAACAGCAGGAAAACCGGATTACCCTGCTTACCAAGGAAAAAGAAATCCAGCACCTGCGTTTACAAAAAAGCGAAAGCCGGCGAATTTACACTACCCTTGTAGCCTTTCTTTTTCTGGCATTGGCAGGCCTTGCCTATAACCGTTACCGGACAGGTCGCCGTGCATCCCGGCTGCTACGAGAGAAAAATAGCGAACTGCAAATCCTTAACGCCACCAAGGATAAGTTTTTTACAATCATTGCACACGACCTGAAAAATCCCGTAAAAGCCTTCCATACCATTGCCGGACAAATTGAAGAACACTTCGACTTATTCCCGCCCGAGGAGCTCAAAGCATACATCAGCGAGCTGTCCAACACATCATCCAACCTGCTGGAAATGTTGAAGAACCTACTCGATTGGGCTCGCGCCCAACTTAAACAATTTCAGGTTGTTCCGGTTGAAACCAATATTGAGAAGATTATCCGACGCACACTTAAAGAAACCGAAAGCCTTCATCAGCAGCACAAAATTGAAGTAGTAACTGAGAATACAAACACACTTACTTTTAACACAGATGAAAACACAGTGGTAACAGTTTTACGAAATCTTGTCACCAATGCGCTGAAGTTTTCACCTAAGAACAGCACTATTACCCTTGCGACCAGCAGGGATAACGATGAACTTCTTTTCCGGGTAACCGATCAGGGTGAAGGATTAACCGCAGCAGATATTGATAAACTGTTCCGGATTGATGCTGATACCCGGGGAATTGGCAGTAGCGAAAAAAAAGGATCGGGTCTCGGACTCATCCTTTGCCGCGAATTAATAGAGAAGATAGGAGGTGGCATTTCTGTGGAAAGCCTTCCGCAAAAAGGCAGTACCTTCACGATCCGTCTGCCGCTCAACCTGATAATACAACCAAGTATAACAAACCCATACATAAATGGATAAGCCTATCAGTATTTTTGTTACCGATGATCACAAAATTGTTCGCGACGGTATCAGGTCCATGCTTTTTGCAAACAGGGATATTAAGGTAACCGGCGAGGCCGGAACCGGCCGCGAGCTTTTAGGACTCCTGGAAAGAAACACACCCGATATCATTGTGCTGGACCTGGTTTTGCCCGATATTTCGGGCGCTGAACTCGCAGGACAAATTTCAATACGTTGGCCTGGAGTGAAAATATTAATACTGACTGCAGAAATGGACGAGCAGGTGATAGTAGAAACAATAAAAAACGGCGCCAGCGGATTTCTGAACAAGGATATTTCAGGTAAGGAATTCGTAGATGCCCTGCTCAGAATTTCTGAAGGTGAATGTTACTTTGGTCAGCGTATCTCTTCGATTATCTACCAGAGTTATATCAACAAAATACAGCAACCTGACAAGCAGCTTTCTGTTACAGAAATGCTGAGCGAGCGGGAAAAGGAGATCATCGGGATGCTATCCGACGGCCTTTCTTTCAGGCAAATCGGTGAAAAACTATACATCAGTCCCCGAACAGTGGAAAACCATAAAAACAACATCCTTGAAAAGCTACACCTCAACAATACCATTGAGTTGGTGAAATTTGCAATCAAACACGGGATCATCAGCCTGGATTAGCCCCCCGGCATACCATAATTGTCGCTAAATATTCCTGCAGGATATTTTCCTCAATAGTCCGTTTATTTCAGGGGATATCCCCTATGCATTTCGGGGGGAATCCCCTATTGCCCATACGCCGGTATTCGTGCAATTTTGTTGTAGATAATCAAAAAGAAAGCCCTATGAAAGCCATTTCGACAATAATCCTTATGACCTGCTTATTGCTCTCACCATGCATAAATGCCCAGGTCAACCTAAAGAACCTGCAAAATAAAGCAGATCAGGTATTGAAAAAAAGCGAAGAGCCAACTGCTGACAAAACCACACAGCATACCTCCGAAAAATCTTCATCAGGTATTGCCAGTGTATCTGCCGATGGAAAGATACTTTATGTCTCTGCTTCCTCAGGCAGCAATAGCAACGATGGTTCCAAAGAAAGACCTTTTAAAAATATTGATAAAGCCATTAAAACAGCTATCCCCGGTGATAAAATCTATATAGCAGGTGGACGGTATATGGGAACCCTTGGTGCAGGCTTCCTTGAAAGTGACAAGGGGCTTCAGCTATATGGCAGTTGGAATGAAGAATTCACCAGACAAAACATTAGCGAACATCCCTCCTGCTTTCAGCCCGATAATGAAACTGCAAGATCGTCACGGAAAGCATTGCTGAAATTTACCCGTGATGTTAACGGAACAGTAATTGACCACATGGTTTTTGATGGCGGTGAACGAAATGCATACAGTGCATCCGATGGCGTAGTGAAAGGCATCGAAGGTGGCCGGCTACTACCACCTACCGAAAAACCATCTACAGGATACCCAACTGTTGGGGAACCATTGGTACAATTTGTAAGTGCAACTACCGGCGGTGATGTAACCATTCAACATTGTGTTTTTGTTAATGGTCCCAGTTTTGCTTTGCAGGCCGGACACCGCAGCGGCAAATTTACTGTTAAAAACAACGTATTTGTAGCCAACAAAATGGCTGCCATAGAAATTTTCGGCACTTGCGCCAGCACAGGTGGGCCAAATACGTTGTCGCTTTGCGGCGAAGTTGAAATTGCCAATAATACCATTGTTTTTACCTGGAGCCGTTTGAAGGACTTCCTCGATATGGGCTATGGTATAAGAATAATGACCAAATGCGCATACCATATCCACAACAATGTTATCGGTGGCAGTATCCTTGCCGGTGTTGATCATACACGCTTCAATAAAAATGAATGGATAAAAATCGATGACAATATCTTTTTTGTAAACAAAGACAAGGATTTACATTACTCCCCGGCAAGTAACACACGACTGAGAGTCGATGCATCCGACTTCGCCGATCTGGAATTGGCGAGCGCCACAGGAAACCGTAACGAGATACCGCAAAACCTGAAAGTGAATAAAGCCTACCTTGATGGCTACCTGAGTGCCAGGTATAACGAAAAAATCGACTACGATCCAAACTCTTCCGCCAATCAGTGGCGCGAGGCAATGGGACTGAACAAGCAGGGTACAATAAGTTCAAGTGCTACCATGTTTGCCAACAAATATCCCTGGAAAGATGCCTTACTGCTTTTTGGCAATATTAACGGTTACGGCGCCCAGTAGTGTGTTCCGGATTAATTCTCCCTTTTGGTTTCCTTGAGTATTACATCGTGCGCGCCACCCTCGATTATGCTGGTGGAGGATACCATGGTAATTTTGGCCACCTGTTTTAATTCGGGTATGGTTAAAGCACCGCAACTG
>JAFGPL010000138.1 GCA_016936215.1 Bacteroidales bacterium | reverse complement strand
GACAAAGGACCAAGCCACCTATGTTTCATAATAGAAAGAAATTAATTTGATAACCAGCCTGTTATGCCCTTAACTTAATGACATTGCACGCGTTCAGGGGCTTTTTATTTTACGGGTTCCGGGTTGCTCGCGGCTCGCGTATTCTTCAAGCCTTAGGCCTTTAAGGAAAGACAAAAGATAAAAGTAAAAAGTGTAAGGTTGATTGCAGGTTAAAGTTTGTCTCGCAGCTTTTCTTATTACTTCATCATTCGTTGATCCCTGTCTGCCATAGCTTTGGCGCGGGCAGGCCTATTCGATATTCTAACCGGTTCTCTGCCCGATGGCCTTTGGTGTTATTACGCAAAGTTGCGCGGAGCAAACGCGATGTATCGCTGAGGAAGTGGATGCGGGTCGTGTTAGGCACTGCGTAGCTAAGTGAACTTGTATAAGTACCCCATCAGTGAGGCAACCGACCGAATCAACCGGAGGGAATAACATAACTCATGAGGCATCAGCCGAAAAACCGATCATAGGGAGTTCACGAGACATTATCCGGGTAATTGCGTATGACCGGGTGTCAGCAAACGTAGTTAGAATTTTTTCATCTTGGGATTTTGTCTATTATCGAAGAAATTCAATAGGATAATATTATCTCCTGTTACTTTATAGAACACTGTAATTTGCTTTACTATAACAAAACCTCGAATATTTCTCTCGGTATTTTCCAAAGTCCCAATTTCTGGAAATTCGACCAAAATATCCAAAAAATCATATACTTTCTTAACGAAAGCGATAGTAACACGCTCTCCCCACTCTGAATTTAAATAATCAAGTATTCTATCAAATTTACTGTCTGCTCTTTTGGACCAAAAAATCTCTAAAGCCATTTACTGTGCTTTTTTTGGATATCAGAATATGAAATAAGGTTTTTAGGATCTTCAGATTCAATATCAGAGAGCAATAACTCTTCCTGTTCCTCCTTTGTAAGCCTACTCCATAATTTTCCATCAGATGAATCCTTTATCTTTGACATTAATCCAAAGAATTTAGAAAGGACTCTTTCATTATCTATGCTATCTATCAAATGATGAAAATTCAGTTTAAGTTGTGTCGCTTCCATTTTACATTTTTAACGAAGATACTAAAAAACGATTTTTTGTACAAGGATGATAATTGTATGTTTGCTAAACATCCAAATATCTCTGCCTCCTGCTCGAAAGACACATATATTTCGCTTATAGTATTGATAAGGGTTTTGTTTCAAAGGTATATTTAAGTTTATGGTTAATATGGTGTTGCCACTTAATAAAAGCGGCGTAATTTACATAATAAGCACAAGAAGTCATGCTTTTTAATCGGATAGATTATAACGGGTCCCGGTTAGGGGGGCTATTACAAGGCTAAGATGGAGGCGGAGGCGGAGGGAAAGAAAAGGGATAAAAGTAAAAAAAGGAAAATTGTTTTTTTTATTTAAGAAAGCTCCGGAGGAGCGACAGTATGGTAGCAGTGTGATGAAACGATTTTTAAGCTCCGTTAGGAGCGACACTATTGGGAGGAGAAGGCATTAGGCCTTGAGGAAGGAGAAGAGGGTGGAGGGTTGATGGTCCCTTGTTTCAGGTTCCGTAATGTCAAAACAGGCCGGTTTGCAAAAATTCAGCCAGAAAGGGTTGAGGCAGCAAAATTATTTTTTACGTGTGAGGGTTATAATCATCCATTTGAAAAATTATAGAAATTAAAATCATTATCAAGTTCGAAATCATTGCTACAGCTACAATCATACCGATTTTTCTATAGTCAACCTCTGAACCAGATTTATTCAGAATCATTGTTAGAAAATAAGTTCTGAATGCTAAAGAAATAGCTAATCCGAGAACAAATGAAAATAAATAAACGCAAATCTCCAATACAGTCCCATTTCTATTTAATATTTCAGATTCAAATATGTGAAGAACCGTTAAAACTAGAAATATCACTAATCCGCTATAAACTAAATCTTTAAGTTTAAATTAATTGTCCCGAATCACTTCGCGGAACTATTTTCTGAAAAGAATAAATATTAAAGGTATTTTTATCAGAACAGCTTTATACATTTTTCTTAATAATCAATATTGTTATTAGTAGAATTATTGAGCTTAATAGTAAATAACCGAATATTTTTGAAAATGCTTTTAATTCGGATAATAGACTTTTTGATTTATCGTCATTATAAAAATCAGGATTAAGCCTTTTATTAGGTAAAGCTTTAAAAAAATAAATAACAGAGAAAGGCTCAATTATAGAATTGAAAGGTCTTTTAATAAAATCTTGATTTGAACTATTTTGAGAAAAGAATTGAAAGTAATCGAATACTCACTTTTTAATTATCAATCTACCAATACTAAAGATGCCCCACAGTAATCCTGCTGCCCCATAAAGGGAATCAGAAATCAAATCAATATTGTTTAAAATTTTATCCATGGTTTATCGGTCTGCTAGCGTTGCACACAACGGTTTGGCTGTTAGGCACTGGCGGTTTATGTTATCTGTCTGATTATTAATCAATTTTGTACTGTGCCTCAGTCCAGCTTTGGGGCGGGACGGGCGAAAAGGCTCTTTGGCATAATTTGGTTGGAGCGTTGTCTCTGTGTATTTTGCCAATGTGCCTTGCAGCGAAGGGATGGTGTGGGTTGCGATCATTTATTTCTCTTTAAATCGTCAAGTTTTTGTTTTAAATCATCAAAAGTAATTTCTGTAAAATTATCCAGTTTGATAGCTTGTGATGAAACAGTAGTCTTTTCTAATACAAAAAACACCTTCTCCCCAATTCTTTTAATCCCCAAAACTCTAATCTTCTCATTTTTTGGCGTACCATTGAAGATAAAATAGTCCTTATACTTTGAACCACTTAATACGACATTATACTCAGAAAAAATCAAATGTGTACTTAAATCACCTAAACCTTTTACAATCACCTTCTGATTAGTTTTTGGTTTATCTCTAAAACCATACCAGTCACAGTTTATCCAGCCAAGTGCAAGTGTATTGAAAATGTAGTAATTAATCTGTTCCACTGATGATTCTTCAAAGGTTGAATCATTAACTATGGAATAGAATTCTCCACCGCTACCTAAAGTGTCTACAACAAACACACAATCATCATCAAGCATAAAGTTTATAGGAAATGTCATTTGAACAGGTACATTTTGCCCTCTTTGCCTGCCAGGAGTCCATTTTGGAGCTTGACTTACAACTCTTAGTGCTTCTGCATTTAAACTTGAATGTGACCCACGTACAATTCTTGCATTTGTTATACTCCCGTCTGAACCAACTATAAATGAGACGAATACTCTGCCACAATATCCACTATCAATTGCTACCTGTGGATAAGTGATATTAGATTGAATAAATCTTTGGAAGTTATTAAGTCCACCGCCTTGGAATTCTGGCATTTCCTCAGCAATAACAAATGTAGATGATGTGGAAGTAAAAAATGCTTCTTCATCACTATTTTGTCTCCATATTATATAACCCTCATTATCTTCAACTCCTTGGAATATTTCCATTTCGTTATTTCTAACAGACTGCACAGGAAAACCAATTTGAATATTTTCTTTTAAAGAACATTTTACTTCGTTATCAAATATTTCAATATTTATCATTCCTCCCGTCTCAAGAATCTCTGAGTCAGTTCTTGTTGTCAGTTTATTAAAAATAATGTCGGTATTTGAGTAATAATCGCTAAATACAATTTTAAATTTATTTGTACTCGATTTTGGCCATATTGAATTTGCAGGTATCTTTATCAGAGTACCTTCATTCCCATACAAAGTGGTATCCTTTGTATTATCAATATAAAATTCCTGTACTTCTTTTTTTGGAAATTTTTTAGAGTGATAAAAAGCAATTAGCTCAACTCTACGGTTTAAAGAATCATTATTTGGGTCGAAAACGTTCTTTTCTCCTTTGGATTCAAGAATAATCTTTGTTTTAATCGAATTTTTTATCATCCAGTTTTGAACACTTATCGCTCTTTCATAAGATAATTCATCGTTATAACTTGGATTTCCAACTGTGTCTGTATGCCCAATCAATAAAACTGAATCACAAAGTTTTAAATCAGTTGCATATTCATTAAGAGAAGTTTTTGAATCCACAGATAATATATCACTATTGAAATCAAAAAGTAGAACTAAATCCTGTGATTTTATTCCGATTGAAGTAAGCAGGCAAAAAATAAGTAAAATGTAATTTTTCATGTCTGAAATTATTTTAATCCTACATTTAAATGATTAAAAATCTTGTATTCCATAAATTTGTTTCATTTTTTTTCGAGTGCCGGCAATGAAAGCAAGTGTGTGGAAGCGAAGTGATGGTCGTGGGAAGGGCTGGAACATTCTTACTTTGTGGGTTGGCTATCATGTTTTTGTCTTTTTTTGGTTTAGTTTCATGGTTGCACGGTCGCTCCTCCGCTTGTGCCTATAGATCCAAATATCCATACCTCCCTCCCAAAAAGCACATATATTTCTCGTATAGCTTGCACATCAAATCACAATTTTTCACTTTTTTTCTCACAGGCAGGCAATATTTTAAGATAAACAATTGTGTCGTTCAGGAAGTGTCGGGACAATTTACAAAAAAATCATTCAAAATGCTACAAACCAGCGGGATAATTATCAACAGATTTGTGAACAATGGTTGCGGGTTTCTGCCAAGGTTTTAGGCCATTAGGGGAAGAGAAAAGGGTTACGGGTTCCTCGCAGCTCGCGGCTATATTCTTATCTTCATCATTCGTTGTTCCTTGTTAAGGGTCGCGGGTTAAAGATTCAGAATCTGTAATGCTTTAGTCTGTGTTTCAAATTGGGGATCGCTTCGTTCCTCGCGATGACGTCGGAGCTTCAGGGTTGCGGGTTTCTGCCAAGGTTTTAGGCCATTAGGGGAAGAGAAAAGGGTTACAGGTTCCTCGCAGCGCGAGGCTCGCGGCTATATTTTTCTTTTCATCATTCGTTGTTCCCTGCCTGCGCTGAAGCTACGGCAGGCAGGCTTGTTCGATGTTCATTATTCCGGGTTCCGTGTTCCTGTGTCATTTAAATTGCCTGTGAAAGGTACTCATTTGTTAACGAAAAGGGTACAAATCTGTGGAATATTTGTAGAACTATTTAGAATTCTTTACATTTGGTGTTAAATGATGTTCGCATCATTACCCTAACTACCTATGCAGATTGACGAAACCAGACTCTTGCAAAAACTGAAAGAGGGAGACTGCTTTGCCTTCGAACACCTTTTTAAGACTTATCATCTTAAACTATTTTCTTTTGCCAAAAGGATACTTAAAGATGACATGCTGGCGCGCGAGGCAGTTCACGATGTACTGCTGCGCCTCTGGAAACGCAAGGATAAAATTGTATTGAAAAAATCGCTCGAATCATACCTTGTTACAAGCACCAAAAACCAGTGTATCAATTACCTCAGGCTGAATAAAAATGATCTGAAAACAATTTCTGACACCGACCTGGGCCTTACCGAACACGAACTGGAATTTTACCAGGAACATGGCATTCTCGATTTGCTAATCTCGTCAGACCTGGAAAAAAAGATCGGGAACGTGGTAAAACAACTGCCGCCGCAACAGCAAAAAGTGTTTGTACTCAGCAGGTTCGAAGGCCTTTCCTCCAAAGAGATTTCAGAAAACCTTGATCTTACCGTCAGGACTGTTGAAACCCATATTTATCTCGCGCTTAAGTTTATCCGGGAAAAAATCAAGGATATAATGCCTTAAACCTGCAAGTTAATACTTTGGCACTGTGACCGGGTATATTCAATTGCCATTCAGTGCCTGCCTGCAAAAGGCAGGAAACGAAGAATCTCCCAAACACATGCAGATTCTTTACTGCGTTCAGACTGACAAATTAACCCGAATTATTCATTCGTTATCATTCCATTTATTGCGGTTTTGGGGCAACCAGTTAAACGCCCTGTTCTCGGTTGTTTTTTCATTTTCTTTAAAAAAAAGCAATTGTCCGATTAAATTCTAATGAGTGTTTGTCCATAAAGTCGTGTGGCTGTTCTTTAAAGTTCGCAGACGAGGCGCGTGAAGCCCGAAAAAAGAAAGTTTACCATGCGTAAATGACCTTTTTGACGACGAGTGCAAAGAAGTATGCGGACTTTAAAGACAGACACTGTATAGTTTATATTTCGTACCTGCGGCACTTTTAAATTATTAAACAATTGCCTGTTCTACAAATATTTTGCATCTACCATACTTGTTTTCAGCCTTGTTAGAGGCGAAATATTTATAGAATAATTTGGGTAATATATTGAGCCCCGTAGGCGGCGTAATATCAATAAACCTTTTTATTACAGGGGGTTTATAATTTGAAAAATATTTTATTCGGACAGTGGTGAAAAAAAGTCTTTTTCTTTTACGTAGTGTACCATGAAAATAACGTCTTTATTACAGAACGCAATATATTGAAAAGTTAATGATGGATTTTGAGAAGATTGTAACAGCTTATTTTGAAGGCAGACTCGGCGAAAGCGAAAAGGCCGTTTTGCTTAAATCATTGAAGGAAGATACTGAATTAAGAAAACTCTTTTACAGTTATAAACTTATCTATGATATTTCCGGCACAGGCCTCGAACACGTGAATGCCCAAACAGACGGGGAATGGGCCAAAACGGCGCAGGAGATAAAACCCGACCTTGATGAAATTGACAAAAAAGAAAAGGTAAGGCCTTTGATCAGCCTCCTGAGGTATGCAGCCATATTAATCCTTGGTGCAGGCATTGCCTATCTGGGCTTTTTCATTATAAACAACAGTAAACCAGTTGGCAATTGTTATTCAGAAAATGAAATTATCGTCAGTAAAGGCCAAAAATCACAGGTTATTCTCGCCGATGGCACAAAAGTATGGCTTAATTCCGATACCCGGTTCAGGTATCCTTCGGGTTTCATGGGCGACAAATACCGCGAGGTTTATCTCGAAGGGGAAGCCTACTTTGAAGTGACCAGACAAAACGGCCTCCCGTTTATCGTAAAAACAGGGAACCTCAATATTACGGTACTGGGTACCGCTTTCAATGTAAAGTGTTACCCGCTGGATAAAACCGTTGAAACCACGCTTATCGAAGGCAGTGTCAGCCTGAAAGGCGAAAACAAGCCGGTAAAAGAAAGTGAAGTTATTCTCAGGCCTAACCAGAAGGCGGTTTTCAGCAAATCCGACGGCAATATTACCGTCTCAGACCTAGCCTTAAAAGCAGATATGCAGGAAGGCCGGTCAGAAGACCTGAAACAGATGAACGCAAAAGAGGCTGTAACTGCTATCTCCTGGAAAGAACAGGTACTTGATTTTGACAACGAATCTTTCGGCGAGATCGTGGTGAAACTTGAACGCTGGTACGGATATACCATTGTTGTAAAAGATAACGAATTACTGAAACACCGGTACAGGGGCAGGTTTGCCAACTACGAAACCATTTATCAGGTACTTGATGCAATAAAGCTCACAACACCAATCAAATATACAGTGTCCAATAAGAATATTATCATTGAAAAAATTCAGGAATGAAAATGCAGTGAAAGACATTTACGATAAGACCCCATCAACACCGATGATCAATTATTAACCCAAAAACCTAAGACTATGAATGACCCGTAAAGACACCACCCCAAAAAAAACAGAGAATGCTGACGGCATTCCCTGTTAAATGCGATTAATCAACAGCTGATGCGTTTTTACCCCTATGCATTAGCCATTTAATAACCTTTAATTTTACAAATATATGAGTAAAAATAACTCAAATGGAATTTTTTTATCAAAAATTTTCCTAATCAAAATCTTACTAACTATGAAATTCATGTTTCTGTTCATGGTTGTAGCCACGCTGTGTGCCACAGCAGAAATTTATCCGCAGTATGCCAAGCTCTCGTTGAATATAAAGAATGGTACGCTGCAAGATGTTTTCAAAGAAATTGAGTCGCAAAGCGATTTCAATATCTTTTACAAAGTTGACCAGATTAATGTCAGTAAAAAAGTATCGCTTCAGGCAGATAACCTGCTGATAAGTGAAATTCTCGACCAGGTGCTGCCGAAAGCCGAAGCAACTTACACAGTACTTGATAAAATAATCGTGATAAGAAGCCTGAAAGAAAACCTGAAGGCGTTAAAGGTTACCGGAAATGTTGTTGACGATGAGACCGGGGAACCATTGCCGGGTGTAAATATTGTTATAAAAGGTACTACCGATGGTACGGTTACCGATATGTCGGGCAACTTCAACCTCGAAGCCGAAGAAGATGCATTGGTACTCCAGGTTTCATTCGTGGGTTATATATCTAAAGAGGTACCTGTAAATGGCGCAGGTAATATCGAAATAAGGCTTGCTCCTGATGTTATGGGACTTGAAGAGGTAGTGGTAATCGGTTACGGCGTTGAAAAGAAAAGCCTGGTTACCGGTTCTATCTCTACTGTTAAAGCCGAGGATATTGCAAATACATCCATTTCAAGGGCAGAACAGGCTTTGCAGGGCAGAACAGCCGGTGTATACGTTCTTCCGGCTTCCGGTTCACCGGGTGCAGGTATTAAAGTGAGGATACGTGGTGCAGGTTCTAACGGTAAATCAGAGCCACTGTATATTGTTGATGGTGTAAAAACATCTAATATCAACTATTTAGACCCGGGTGACATCGAACGTATGGAAGTGCTCAAAGATGCTGCCTCATCTGCAATATACGGTGCCGAAGGTGCAAACGGTGTGGTTATAATTTCCACCAAATCCGGTGTGCCGGGCAAAAGCACGGTTGAATACAGCTTTCAGTATGGAATTCAAAGTCCCGGCAGGCTTCCGGAATTGATGAATGCTGCACAGTATGTTGACTTTATGAGTGAAAGTATCATTCCTGCTGTAACTGCTTCAGATTATGACACCGACTGGCTTGGCCTGATTTTCGACAATGCCCCGATGCAGAAACATCATCTTTCCTTTTCAGGGGGCAATGAAATGACAACGTTTGTGTCATCATTATCTTATTACAACCAGGATGGGATACTTGGCGGTGACAAAGCCAACTTCAAAAGAATGTCCGGCAGGCTGAACATAGACCATAAGGTGAACAACTGGCTTAAAGTAGGGTCGAAGGTTGCATACACCAATTCTAAAAGGGCTGCGCTTCCCGAAGATAGTGAATTCGACGGCCTGCTGGCCGGTGCGCTGGGGATTGATCCGTTAACCCCCCCTTACTATAACGATACTACCGATATGCCCACCAGCATCAGGGAACTTCACCGCAAACTATACAAAGACGCTACCCCTATAAGAAAAGCTGAAGATGGCCGTTATTTTGGAATTTCACAATACATACAGGGTGAGGTTGTGAACCCGTTGCTAAGGTTAGACCTGGCACAGGGGAGTACCAATACCGATAATATCCTCGGGAATTTCTATGTTGAAATATCTCCAGTAAAGGATTTAACCTATACCTCACGCATAGGTATTGATTATTCAAGCCAGAGCTATAAATTCTGGAACCCGGTTTATTATTACTCCAGCGACAGGAGCAATGGTACCACCAGCGTAACAGATGAATCTTTCACCGAGAATAAATGGCAATGGGAAAACTTCCTGACCTTTAACAAAGAGCTTGGCGAAATGAATATGAACATTGTGGCCGGTATGTCGGCTGAGGCTTTAGACCACAGGATTCTTCATGCAACCAAAGAACGAATGTTTATTGAAGATGAATTGTATGCCCAGTTAAACTATACTGCCGAGCAGAAAGGTACCATGAAGGGAAACCTGTTTAAAGAAAGACTGGTATCCTACTTTGGAAGGGTATCTTTTAATATGTTGAACAGGTATATGTTACAGGCATCTATCAGACGTGATGGCGCTTCTACCTCATTGCTTCCACCCGATAGCAACTGGGGAATATTCCCTTCATTTTCTGCAGGATGGGTATTAAGTGAAGAAGACTTCTTCCCGAAAGAGATCATCAATTTCATGAAATTAAGGGCCAGTTGGGGACAAAACGGCAGTCTTGCCAACCTGAAAAGCGCATGGACAGAGTATGAACAGTTCAGCCCGTTTCAGAAAATTTCACAGTTTGCATACCTCGATGCAGTTGTGAACGAGTATATCCTTTATAATGGCTTCACCGGCTCAGAGCCCGATTACCTGCCAAATCCCGACCTTACCTGGGAAACCAGCCAGCAGACAGACATCGGCCTGGATATGAGGTTTCTGCGCGGAAGGTTGTCGTTTACTGCAGATTATTATGTAAAACAGACCAAAGACCTTCTGGCGCTTATCTCTGCGCCAGCCCCTGCAGGTAACGATCCTTCATTCAGCAACGTGGGCGATGTTAAAAATTCAGGTTTTGAATTCGACCTCGGGTACAGGGATTATGAAGGAGACTTTCATTATGGTTTCAATGTTAATTTAAGCACCCTCAAGAACGAGGTGACCAAGCTGAACGCCGATGCAGCCCGTCTGCCGGGTATGCGTGTTGGTCCAAGCTGGATGGGAGCTACTGCCTTTGAAGTAGGCGAACCTGTATGGTATTTCCGCGGTTTCCAGACAGCAGGTTTCGCTTCAGACGGAAGCCCTATATTTGTTGATGTTTCAGGCCCTGATGGCACCCCCGATGGTGTTTTAACAGATGATGACCTTACCAATATTGGCAACCCGCACCCGAAAATCATTTATGGAGGTGGTTTGAACTTTGAATTTAAAGGTTTGGATTTTAACATTTTTGCCCAGGGTGTTGCCGGCAATAAGGTTCTCATGGCCTTTGTAAGAAGCGATCGCGCAACATGTAACAAACCAACTGTGTTTTACGAAAACACTGCATTCAGAAATAAAGATGTACCGGAACAGGCTTACCGGAGCGATATGCTGGTATTTGACGGTAGTTATATGCGTATTAAACAGATACAGCTTGGTTATTCGCTACCCGCTGCCGTATTAGGAAGGGTTGGTATAGGCAAAACAAGGCTTTATGTTTCACTCGAAGACTACTTTACCTTTACCAAATACGAGGGCATGGACCCTGAAGCAGGAAGCGGTGAAGATTCAAGCCTCGGAATTGACAGGGGCGTGTATCCGATACCCCGTAAAGTATTGTTCGGATTATCAGTATCATTTTAACGAATTCAAAATTTGAAATATGAAAACAAGAATATATTCAAAAATCTTAATGTTTTTCATTGCAATGCTTATGATTACTGCTTGCAGTGAAGATTTTCTTACCATTGATAAAACCGGTGGTATACCCCAGGACGAATATTACGAGACCGATGAACAGGCCCTTGCCGCGGCTATTTCGTCATATGATATCTTACAGGCATTATGGGCACAGGACTGGAAATGTATGTGGATGGTAAAGGAACTGCCGGCTGGCGATATAAATTGCGGAGGTGGAAATGCTGCAGACCAGCCACCCTACCAGCAACTGTCAAAATTTGAATACGGCCCGAGCATCGAACCGATAGCTACCATTTACGAAACATGCTTTTTTGGCATTTACAGGGCCAATAAAGTAATTGAAAAGATAGAAGGTGATTCCGAAGCAAAAAAAGTGGTAGTTGCAGAAGCAAAAGTGTTGCGTGCATACTATTATTTCGAACTGGTAACCATGTTTGGTGATGTTCCGCTGGTAACCATAGAACTTAAATCCGGTGAATATGCTCAGCCACCTTCTCCGGCCAGCGCTATATGGACGCAAATTGAGACCGACCTCACAGAGGCAATAGCAGACCTGCCCCTTAGAAGTGTAATGATAGCAAGGTACGGCAAAGACCATGCATTCAGGGTGACCAAAGGAACAGCACAGGCATTGCTTGGCAAGGCATATCTTTACCAGGAAAAATATGCCCAGGCAGCAGATCAGTTCGATGCTGTGATACAATCAAAAGAGTATGTGCTTGAAAAAGATTTTTCACAAATACTTAAAAAAGAGACTGAATTCGGAAAAGAGTCCCTTTTCGAGATAAGTTACAGCACCGAACAGGGTAACCAGTGGAGCAACTTTGTATGGGGCAATGGCAGACGCCAGGAAAACAACATACACTGGCAGTTGTGCGGCCCGCGTGGCGATGGTTACTTCGAAGGCGGTAATACCGGCCTGATCAACGGTTGGGGATTTGCATACCCGACTAAAAGCATTTTTGATGCCTATACTGCTGAAGATACCATAAGGAGAAGGGCTTCGGTTATGAGCGAAGAAGAATTAATAGCACAGGGCGGGGACCTGAGGCTTGAAGGTGCACTGCCTTATGATTGCGAGGGATATATAAGGCTTAAATACGGTACCTGGCAGAGTGAAACAGACCTTAAGGCACAGCCAGAACTGAATTACGGGACTAATATCAGGCTTATCCGCATGGCCGATGTATACCTGATGGCTGCAGAAGCACATTACTTTAACAATGGCAATGAAACAGCCGCCAGGGCAGCTTTGGACAGCATCACTACCAGGGCAAAGATCGCCCCGATAGTAAGCTCGGGTGCGCAATTACTTGCCGATATAAAACATCAGCGCAGGGTTGAACTTGCATTCGAAGGGCACCGGTTTGCCGACCTTGTACGTTGGGGCGATGCCGCTGATGCTCTCGGAAGTGAAGGATATCTTCCAAAACATGCATTGTATCCCATTCCACAGAAAGAGCTTGATCTTAATAAGAATATGGTACAAAGTGCGCTATGGAGATAAAAAGTTAGGTTAAACAGGTTTTTTTGAGGCTGTGTTGAAAGTCAGTTAAGTTGAAACCGTCAGTGTTCGGTGAATCAATATGACGTTACTTTTTGACTTTTAACACAGCCTCTTATTTTTATTCTGATTTTTGACCACCGCTGAGGGTATTGGTCCGGTAAAAGCCTATCAGCTTCTCGTACCTCATGGTAATATCCGAATAATAAACAAATACAGCATAATCATTCTCGGTTTCGTAATGATTGCCCTCGAAATAACTCACATCAGCCTTTTCTTCACCCTTTTTCAGTATGGCATACATGTAATTGTAAAATCCCTGTTTCAAGAGTAGTGTTAGTTCGTAAGCGTGTGTTTCGAAATTGTACGTCATTTTATTGGTTTCATTAAAACCCCAGTCGGTCAATGCTCCCAGCACATAAACATCTTCCTCCACGAGCGGTGCTTCAACGGGCAATGAAAAGTAGACATATACATAATCGGCTTCAACTTCCTTATCCCTTCCTTCCTGCACATCAACATAATAGCGCCCGTTAAGGTCGTTTATAAAATAGTAGGGCTTAAAAGCCTTATCTTCTGCAGGTAAAAGCCTTACATGGTAATAGGGAGGCTTAAAATCTATTGAGGCTACATATTCAGCCTGGTAACGCATGCTTTTTATATCAAAATATCTGAACTCGTTACCGCCGGTAAAAACATTTTCCTTTTCGTAGGTATAGATCAGCTCGTTGGCATTTATAAATAATGGTTTAAGGTTTCGTATGGTGTTGTCCTGCCTTCCGTTCTGCATCAACACCACCCTTATATCTGAGTAAGGATCGCTGATACGGAAACCTTCATACGATATGGTGAAATCTATTTTCTGGCCTATATCACGTAGTTCGATATTCGAAGGGCGTTTTGCAGAGGCAGAAACCTCCACTGCAGGTTCAACCACATAAAACCTGCGTTCCAGCACCTTGTTTTCCTGGTCAAAATCTTTAAATATCCTTAAAATATAGTTTCCGCTAAGTTTGGGGGCCATGTCTTCATTCGGAAAATCCAGCATGTAGTGAATATATTCGCGGGTGGTGTTGAATGAATATTTATAATCTTTTAACTGCCCGGTTGAAAAACCCTGTATATACTCGTGGTCTAACAATCCTGAAGGTTCCCAGCCGGAGTTGCAATGAATGATGGTATACTGGTATGTTTGCGGAATGTCCCCCAACTCGTCAAAAGATAGCTGCAATGTTTCCCGGTTATTCAGTTCAATAACCGGATCGGATAACTCCCATCCCTTTTTATAAAATAATACCGACTTAATATTTTTTTGATAGATAGCGTTTTGTAATTTTTTTTCAGATTTTTCAGCATTTACAAAACCAAAAGATATTTTAATTGTTAAAATAATAACAACAAATGTAAAAATTCTTTTTGTATGAAGTACATATGTATTTTTGAGTTTCATGAAAGGGTGAATAATGGTTAATACTTTAATAATTACGTTTTTGCAATCAGAATATTTTAATTGTATAAGTAACAAATTTAGCTAATTTTGTCCATCCAAAACAAAAGGAGTAAACCGCGGATGTCTAATGTTATAAAAATCAGGAAAGGTTTAAATATTAACCTGAAAGGCAAAGCAGAAAAAATCTTTGTGAAAGCCCCTTCTTCAGAAACCTATGCCGTAAAGCCCACCGATTTTCACGGACTTTTACCAAAGCTCACTGTTGAAATTGGTCAGGAGGTTAAAGCAGGAACGGCATTGTTTCATGATAAAAACAGGCCTGAGATTGTTTTTGTGTCACCGGTTAGCGGTGTGGTTAAAAACATCAACAGGGGTGAGCGAAGAAGGATACTGGAGGTAGTGGTGGAAAAATCATTCGGTGAAATCGGGTATGAATCTTTTGACAGGGGCAATCCGCTTGAGATGTCGCGTGAAACGGTCATTTCCAACATCCTTAAAAGTGGTTTGTGGCCTTCAATAAGGCAAAGGCCTTATGATATCATTGCCAATCCGGCCGATGAACCGAAATCTGTATTTATTTCAGCTTTTGATACGGCCCCGCTGGCACCCGATTACGACCTGATGGTGAAAGAATCCGGCAGGGAATTCCAGACAGGTATTGACGCTTTGACAAGGCTTACCAAAGGTAAGATACATCTGAATATTCATGCTGAATACCCTGCCTCGCAGGTCTTTACAAATGCAACAAATGTGCAGATAAACAAATTCATCGGCCCGCATCCTTCAGGCAATGTAGGCGTTCAGATTCATCATATTGATCCGGTTAACAAGGGTGATGTAGTATGGTTTTTGTCCCCCCAGGATGTGATTGCCATCGGACGACTTTTTCTGAACGGTATTTATGATGCCTCCTGGATTGTTGCCCTTTGCGGGTCGGAAGTGCTGAAGCCGCGTTATTACAAATTGCTGAAAGGTCATTGCATCAGTAATTTGGTGCAGGACAACCTTACCGAAAACTGTCACAGGTTTATCAGCGGTAATGTGCTTACCGGCACCAAAATTGAACAGAATGGTTATCTTGGTTATTACGATTCGCAAGTTACAGTTATCCCCGAAGGGTCCCATTATGAACTGTTGGGTTGGGCTATGCCCGGTTTAAAGAAATATAGCGCCGGCCGGACATTTTTCTCCTGGCTTGCACCGGGGAAGGAATATGCCCCCGATACTAACCTCAATGGTGGTCACAGGTCGCTGGTGATGACAGGCCAGTATGAAAAAGTATTTCCTATGGACATTTACCCCATGCAACTTATAAAGGCTATTATTATTGAAGATATTGACCTGATGGAAAAACTTGGTATTTATGAAGTTTCCCCCGAAGATTTTGCCCTTTGCGAATTTATCTGCACCTCAAAAACCGAAATACAGTCGCTTGTGAGAAAAGGATTGGATTTGATGATAAAAGAAATGAATTAGCCACCGTGTTTAATCTGGATTATTAATGAAAGCCTTAAGAAATTATATAGATAAAATAAAACCGAATTTTCAGAAAGGGGGGAAGTTTGAAAAGCTACATTCAACGTTTGATGCCTTTGAAACCTTTCTTTTTGTCCCGAATAAAGTTACCACAGGCGGTGCGCATATCCGCGATGCGGTGGACATGAAAAGGACCATGGCATTGGTCGTACTCGCCATGGTGCCCGCTTTGCTTTTTGGTGTCTGGAACACGGGGCACCAGCATTTTTTAGCCCTGGGTGAAGTAAAAACCTTCTGGCCTGTGTTCTGGTATGGGTTTTTGCAGGTATTCCCGATTATAGTAGTATCATATGTCACAGGTCTTGGTATTGAATTTGCCTTTGCCCAGGTTCGCGGGCACGAGGTGAATGAGGGTTTTCTTGTTACCGGCATGCTCATCCCCCTTGTGGTACCTGTGGATGTACCTTTGTGGATGGTGGCTGTGGCTACCGCCTTCGCAGTAATCATCGGCAAGGAAGTTTTTGGCGGTACAGGGATGAACATCCTTAATCCGGCGCTTACTGCAAGGGCTTTCCTGTTTTTTGCCTATCCTGCCGAAATGTCGGGTGACAAAGTCTGGATCGCCGGATTAAAAAACGGGGTAGCGCTTGACGGTTTTTCAGGGGAAACCATCCTGGCCCAGGCAGCCGTAGGAAAAACAGCTTTTACCAACGGACTGGACAAAATTTACACTACAGCCGATATGTTTTTCGGTACCATCCCGGGCTCCATTGGTGAGACATCAACACTGGCCATACTCATCGGGGCTGCAATTCTGATTTTTACCGGTATAGGAAGCTGGAAAATCATGTCATCGGTCTTTGCCGGAGGCCTCTTCATGGGATTGATCCTTAATCTTTTTGCTATAAATACTTATATGGAAATACCGGCATGGGAACACCTTATGCTGGGAGGTTTTGCTTTCGGGGCGGTGTTTATGGCCACCGACCCTGTAACTGCCGCACAGACTGAAAAGGGAAAATACATATACGGATTTCTTGTCGGAATACTGGCAATACTTGTCAGGGTTCTTAACCCGGCATACCCCGAAGGAATGATGCTTGCCATTTTACTGATGAATGTCTTTGCCCCGCTGATAGACCATTATGTTGTTGAGGCCAACATCAAAAGGCGGTTGAAAAGAGTGAAAGCTAATGTAAAAGAAGTTTGAAATGAAACAGTTCAGTAACAGATATATTTACATTTTCTCTGCGGTATTGGTGATTGTAGTAGCCGTGTTGCTTGCTTTCGTCTCGCAGATACTTAAACCAATACAGGAAAAGAACGAGCGGATTGAACAGATGAGAAACATTCTCGCTGCCGTGAACGTGGAGGCAACATCTAAAAACGCCGAACAACTTTATAACGACTATATTAAAGAGAGTTATACAATTAATTCGGATGGGATAAAAATTGATAGCCTGAAGCCTTTAACTGTTGACCTCAAAAAACAGACAACGGCCATTGCTGCAATCAATGCGTTAAAACTGAAATTGGTAGAACGCAAGATCAGCCCTTTTAAAATGGCCGTTTCGGGGGGTAATATTAAAAAGGCTGATACTGAGGTTATAAATGCAGAAATCTCAAAACTCAGGCAGACCTTGCAGTTGCCTGTCTATGTATGTTTTAAAGAAGAAAAAGAATACTATGTTTTTGCCCTCAGGGGCAAAGGATTATGGGGACCGGTCTGGGGATATATTTCACTTGAAGAAGATTTTAACACCGTTTACGGCGCTTATTTCGACCATAAATCCGAAACCCCTGGACTGGGTGCGGAAATTAACACACCATTATTTCAAAGCCAATTTAGGAGCAAGAAACTATATGATGAAAATAGTAAGTTTGTTTCTGTTAGGGTTTTGAAGGGCGGGGCCTCAGGTGATAGCCCTCACAACGTTGATGCCATTTCGGGGGGAACCATCACCAGCAAGGGTGTTGAGAAAATGCTGGAAGACTGGCTTGACCAGTATAACGAGTTTATTAAAAATCAAAAGAAAGAATTATGAGCGGGAAAGAACCTTTGTTTTCTTCAAAAAATATAAAGCTGCTTACCGAGCCGCTAAACAAAAGTAATCCGATAACGGTGCTCGTACTGGGTATATGTTCTGCCCTGGCTGTTACCGTTAAGCTCGAACCTTCGGTGGTGATGGCCGTTTCGGTAATGGCCGTGCTGGCAGTTTCAAATATGGTTATTTCAGCCATGCGCAGTTATATTCCCCCGAGAATCAGGATTATAGTTCAATTGGTTGTCATAGCCACCATGGTTATCCTGGTTGACCAGGTGCTTAAAGCTTTTGCGTATGATGTTAGCAAGCAATTATCGGTTTTTGTAGGTCTTATTATTACAAACTGCATCATTATGGGGCGCCTTGAAGCCTTTGCACTGGGCAACAAACCCTGGCCTTCGTTTCTCGATGGCATTGGCAATGCTGCAGGTTACGGTCTTATCCTGGTGATTGTGGCCTTTTTCCGTGAACTGCTCGGTTCAGGCACCATATGGGGATACCCGGTTCTGGAAAAGATAGGGCTCTATAAAACAGGCTATGTCAACAACGGTATGATGATCCTCCCTCCTATGGCTTTGATCACAGTTGGGATCATCATCTGGATTCAGCGTGGAAAAAACAAAGACCTTATTGAAACCAACTAATTCAGCATAACATGGAAAATCTGTTCAATATATTCGTCAGATCGGTTTTTATAGACAATATGATCTTTGCCTATTTTCTGGGCATGTGCTCATACCTTGCTGTTTCAAAAACCGTGAAGACATCGGTTGGATTGGGTGTGGCCGTGATTTTCGTAATCGGCATCACGGTACCTGTAAACTATCTTATCGAAAACTATATACTAAAAGACGGGGCTTTAAAATGGATAAGTCCCGAACTGGCCGATGTTGACCTGAGTTTTTTGAGTTTTATCATGTTTATTGCCGTGATAGCCTCTATCGTTCAACTTGTTGAAATGATCATCGAAAAATTCAGTCCTGCCCTGTACAACTCACTTGGCATATTTCTTCCGTTAATAGCGGTAAACTGTGCCATACTCGGTGCAGCCCTGTTTATGCAGGAACGCGAATACAGTTCTATTGCCGAGGCTACATCATTCGGGCTTGGCTCAGGGGTAGGGTGGTTTCTTGCAATAGTTGGTATTGCAGCTATCAGGGAAAAAATAAGGTATTCAAATGTGCCCCCTCCTTTAAGGGGACTGGGGATAACCTTTATCATCACCGGACTAATGGGCATTGCCTTCATGAGCTTCATGGGCATTAAATTATAACTTATTGAAAGGATTTATATTAATATTTTTTGAAAAATGACTGTTTTATTGTCTCTTTTCGGTATCATAGCAATAAGCGTACTGGTTTTTCTGGTTATCATCCTGGCGCTTGTTGCCCTTCTTCTGTATGCAAGAAAAAAACTTATTCCGCAAGGTGAAGTTACCCTGACCATCAATGATGAAAAAGAGATCAAAGTCACGCCGGGAAACTCAATCCTCACCGTTTTGTCAAACAATGGTATCTTTTTGCCTTCTGCATGCGGCGGCGGCGGAACTTGTGGAATGTGCAGGTGCCAGGTACTGGAGGGTGGGGGGTCTATTTTGCCTACCGAAACCGGCTTTTTTACCAGGAAAGAGCAACAGGACAACTGGCGTCTCGGCTGCCAGGTGAAAGTAAAACAGAACCTTAAGATACATGTTCCCGAAGAGGTGATGGGAATTAAGAAATGGGAGTGCACGGTGGTATCTAACCACAACGTGGCAACATTTATTAAAGAATTTGTGGTGAAACTTCCCGAAGGTGAAGTGCTTGATTTCAAATCGGGCGGTTATGTTCAGATTGATGTGCCGAAGTACGAAATGACATTCAGGGATATTGAAGTGGAGCCCCAATTCAGGGATGAATGGGATAAGTTTAAAATGTGGGACCTGAAGATGAAAAATAACGAAGAAACTTTCAGGGCTTATTCTATGGCCAACCACCCTGCAGAGGGAAATATCGTAATGCTGAACATTCGTATAGCCACACCGCCATGGGACAGGGCAAAAGGCTCATTTATGAACGTACCCCCCGGGATATGTTCATCTTATATCTTTTCAAGAAAGCCGGGAGATAAGGTTACGTTATCAGGGCCTTACGGAGAGTTTTTCATAAAAGATACCAACCGCGAAATGGTTTATATCGGCGGGGGGGCAGGAATGGCACCCCTGCGCTCGCATCTTTTCCACCTTTTCCATACACTAAAAACTAACCGTAAAGTATCATATTGGTACGGGGCGCGCTCCAAAAGGGAGATTTTTTATGAAAATCATTTCAGGGAAATCGAAAAGAAGTTTTTAAATTTCAAATTCAATATCGCCCTCTCTGAGCCTTTGCCCGAGGATAACTGGAAAGGTTATACCGGGTTTATACACCAGGTGCTTTATGATGAATATCTCAGCAAACACAATGAGCCTGAAGATATTGAGTTTTATCTCTGCGGCCCGCCCATGATGAACGATGCCGTGCAGAAAATGCTTTACAACCTCGGGGTACCTGATGAAATGGTGGCATTCGATGATTTCGGTGGCTGATCTGAAAGCATGAAAAAGAATCTTGTTAAAGCAGTTATTGTATTACTTATTATTGTATTGGTGACTTTTACCAGCAGGTATCGTTTCCCGTCTCATTATTCGTCAATTCGCGGTTTTACCCAGGGAACCACCTACCTCGTGACCTATGTAAACAAAGAGGGTGTAAACCTGCAACCAGCCGTTGATTCGCTTCTTGCCGACTTCGATACATCACTTTCAACTTACATTATAGAATCGGTTATTTCAAAAGTGAACTACAACGAATCCAATGTTGTTCTGGACAGTCACTTTATTGCAGTTTTTAACAAATCGTTTGAAGTTTATAAAGAGTCGGACGGCGCCTTTGATATTACAGTTGCCCCTGTTGTCAATGCCTGGGGGTTCGGGTTCACCGGGAAGGTGCAGGTTGACAGCAACCTAATTGACAGCCTGGTGGCTTTTGTGGGTATGGATAAAATAAAAATTGAAAAAGGGAAAGTGGTCAAAAAATTCCCGCAGACCATGCTGGATGTCAATGCCATTGCCCAGGGCTATTCGGTGGATGTGGTTGCTGAATTCTTAGACCATAAAGGTATAAAGGATTATCTTGTAGAAATAGGCGGTGAAGTGCGGACAAAGGGCAAAAACCCTAAAGGCAGGGTCTGGACCATAGGAATAGACAAGCCGTTAGATAATAACCTGATACCGGGAAGTAACCTGCAGGCAAAGCTCAGGCTGAAAGATCAATCTATGGCAACATCGGGCAATTACCGAAAATTTTTCGAAGAAGACGGGCAAAAATATGTACATTCCATAAATCCGAAAACCGGCTACCCTGTAACAAGCAACCTGCTTAGTGCTACAGTGATATCAGACGATTGCATGACAGCCGATGCCTGGGCCACTGCATTTATGGTGATGGGGCTTGATAAAACTAAGGAATTTCTGAATAAAAAGATAAATCTGCAAGCCTATCTCATTTACAGCGATGAAGAAGGAAATTTAAAAACCTATGCAACCAAAGGTGTTGACAAATTATTAAAAAAAAGGTAAGGTCTGTTTCAATGTCGTTTAATTAAGCTTTGGCAGGCGGAGGCACTAAGGTTTCACAAAGCGAATAAGAATAGTAAGATCATTCTCTTAATTAAACGACATTGAGGTCTGTTTTTGAAATAATTATAGCCAGCAGGAGATACGGAAGAAGGATTAAAAACAAATGCTGAAATGAAGAATTAAAACTATCTATCAGCATCATAGAAAAGAAAGGTTACATTCAGGGAAGAATATGAAAATTTCCTGAAGAAATTTGATATTTCTTACGACCAGCAATATATTCTGAAAGACATACATTAAATCATATTTCGTCCCTACGGGACTTGTTTGTTTGATTTGATATTGCTATAGATATGAAGCTGTCTAAAAAGTCGCTTTTCTTGTCATTCTGAACGATAGTGAAGAATCTATATTTGTGAATATGAGATGTTTATTTCATGAGATCGCTGCGCTTAGTTCGCTATCGCTGCTAATGACACGATGGTAATAGCCTTCGACTTCGCTCAGGCTGACTAAGGTGTCAACTAATTATTAAATAGTGGTTTAGCACT
>JAFGPL010000137.1 GCA_016936215.1 Bacteroidales bacterium | reverse complement strand
CCGTCATACGACGATTTCCAGTTGGTGGTTTTGGGATTGAAGACCACGTCAAGCGCAAATTTTGAAAGCCTTGCTTCAATGTACCTCGATGCTGCCGCGCTGTCGCCAGTGAGAATATTGCCCCAGTTTCCCTGTGTGTCAATCAGCAGGTCTTTCTGCCCCATTTGCACCAGCGCGTCACCTATGGAGGCGTCGCCGTGCGGGTGGTATTGCATGGTATGCCCGATAATATTGGCTACTTTGTTATATCTGCCATCGTCGAGGTTGCGCATTGAATGGAGGATCCTTCGCTGAACGGGTTTTAACCCGTCATGGAGATGCGGAACAGCCCTCTCGAGTATTACATACGAAGCATAATCGAGAAACCAGTCCTGGTACATCCCCGAGAGTTTGGAAACATGTTCTGTAGGGTTATACTGGTCTTCGGAAGGATTTTCCTCCTGGCCGGGGGTGTTTTCTTCCCGGGTATCTTCGTTCAAATCAAGATCATCAATGCTCATGGTATTTCTCGTGTTGAAATAATCAGCTCTTAAGCCTCAACCAGGTCCTCTTCCACCCGAAGGTTTTCAATAATAAATTCCTGGCGTTCGGAGGTATTCTTACCCATGTAAAAGGGGAGCAGTTTGGTTACTGAATCTTCTTTCTTAAGCCTTACCGGTTCAAGCCGTATATCTTTGCCAATGAAATGCCTGAATTCATCAGGTGATATTTCACCCAGGCCTTTGAACCTTGTAATTTCAGGGTTGGGGCCGAGTTTGGCAATAGCCTTTGCCCGTTCTTCCATGGTGTAGCAATAAATCGTTTCTTTTTTGTTTCTCACCCTGAATAGCGGGGTTTGCAAGATGTAGAGGTGGGCATTGCGTACCAGTTCGGGAAAAAACTGCAGAAAGAAGGTGATGAGGAGCAGGCGTATGTGCATGCCGTCTACATCGGCATCGGTGGCGATCACCACGTTATGGTACCGGATGTTCTCTATACCGTCTTCGATATTGAGCGCAGCCTGCAGCAGGTTGAACTCCTCGTTTTCGTACACTATTTTTTTTGTCAACCCAAAAGTATTCAGGGGTTTCCCTTTGAGGCTGAATACCGCCTGGGTGTTTACATCGCGCGACTTGGTAATGGAACCGCTGGCTGAGTCGCCCTCCGTAATAAAAAGCGTGGTTTCGAACCTGCGGTCATCCTCGTCGTTGTAATGTAATTTACAGTCTCTTAGTTTGCGGTTATGCAAATTGGCTTTTTTTGCCCGTTCACGGGCCATTTTCTGGATTCCTGAAATGGCTTTGCGTTCTTTTTCCGACTCGATTATTTTCTTCAAAAGAATGTCGGCAGTTTCAGGTTGTTTATGCAAATAATTATCGAGGTGTTTTTTAATAAAGTCGAGGATGAAATTTCTTACAGACGGTCCCTCCGGGCCCATGTCTTTTGAGCCGAGTTTGGTCTTGGTCTGGGATTCAAATACCGGTTCTTCGATTTTAACAGAAATGGCAGCGATAACAGATGACCTGATATCTGACGGTTCAAACTCTTTTTTGTAAAACTCACGAATGGTCTTTACCAGTGCTTCTTTAAACGCGAGCAGGTGTGTGCCTCCCTGGATGGTGTTTTGCCCGTTCACGAACGAAAAATAGGTTTCGCCATACTGGTCGCCGTGGGTCATGGCAATTTCAATATCGCTGTCTTTCAGATGAATAACCGGATAGAGGCATTCGGTTGTAATGTTTTCGTTGAGCAGGTCAAGCAACCCGTCCTTTGAAAAGTAGTTTACCCCGTTCAGCCTGATGGTGAGCCCTGCATTCAGGTAAACATAATTTTTTATCATGCTTTCGATGTAATCGTCTATAAACCTGAAATGCCCGAAAAGAGTCTCATCGGGGGTAAAGCTAACCTGTGTGCCGTTTTTCTCCTGCGATTCTTTCTCGGGATAGTCATTAAGCAGGTTACCTTCCTGAAATTGCAGTGCTTTGACTTTTCCGTCACGGAAAGATTGTATCTCAAAACCCGATGAAAGCGCGTTGACGGCTTTTATGCCCACGCCGTTGAGGCCTACAGATTTTTTAAATACTTTCGAATCGTATTTGGCGCCGGTATTCATTTTCGATACCACGTCCATTACCTTACCCAGCGGAATGCCACGCCCATAGTCCCTCACGGTAACGCGGCTTTCGTCAATAGTGATTTCTATGGTTTTTCCAAACCCCATCATGTATTCATCAATAGAGTTGTCGAGGGTCTCTTTAATAAGCACATAAATCCCGTCATCGGGTGACGATCCGTCACCAAGTTTACCGATATACATACCGGGACGTTTCCTGATATGCTCTTTCCAGTCGAGCGTTTTTATCGCATCTTCGGTATATGCTGCTGCTGCTGCATTCATGCCACTTTCATTTTCGAGCAAATATAGATAAAACTCCAGATGAATAAGAATTTCTTTATCAACAGCGAAATTAACAGGTAATAAGCGCTAAAAGGTTTTATCCTTCTTGATGCCAATTGGTTAAACTGTTGAAAAATTTTTCGGTCTTTTTGTTAGGTAAATGTAACAGGCTGGTATAAAAAAGCTAAGCAAGAGAAAACTCTTGCTTAGCGGGCGTCAATTAATTAATAATTTAAAATTTTTAAAGGCATGTAAAATTAAGACTAATTATTGTGAATAACAAATTAATTTAAGACAGCCTCATTCTATCCACTTCTTAACATCGTCAACAGAAGGATTGTTCAATCCGAGCTTGTTTTTTTTGTTATATCCGCAAAGGTCCTGGTGAAGTTTTCCGTGTTTTTCCACCGATTTTATTTTCCTTAGTGTTGTATAGCCCATTTTCTGCAATATTTCTATCCATTCTTCGGAGATACCGGCCTCTGTGTATTTTTCTTTAGGGTCAGCGGTTTCTTTCTTTTCGGGCTTCATCTGTGGGAAAAACAGTACATCCTGTATGCTTTGCTGGTTCGTCATCAGCATGGCAAGCCTGTCAATACCTATGCCCATACCCGATGCAGGAGGCATGCCATATTCAAGCGCCCTTACAAAATCGTAGTCAATAAACATGGCTTCATCGTCACCTTTCTCCGATAACCTGAGCTGCTCCTGGAAACGCTCGAGCTGGTCTATGGGGTCGTTGAGCTCGGTGTAGGCATTGCACAGCTCTTTGCCGTTCACGATAAGCTCAAACCGCTCGGTAAGCAGGGGATTGTGGCGGTGTTTTTTACATAGGGGAGACATTTCAACAGGGTAATCCATGATAAAGGTAGGCTGTACCAGGTGTGGCTCGCATTTGTCACCGAAAATGGCATCTATCAGTTTGCCTTTGCCCATGGTTTCATCTGTTTCGATGGTCAGTTTTTTGCATACCTCGCGCAGTTGTTGCTCATCCATCTCCGAAATATCAATGCCGGTAAATTCTTTTATGGCTCCAAGCATGGTCATCCTTTTGAAGGGGCGTTTAAAATCAATAACTTTTTCGCTAAATTGTACGCTGGTTTTGCCATGCAGGTCGAGTACCACTTTTTCAATCATCTCTTCGGTGAAGTCCATCATCCAGAGGTAATCTTTGTAAGCGATGTAAATCTCCATCACGGTGAATTCCGGGTTGTGGGTCCTGTCCATTCCCTCGTTCCTGAAGTCTTTTGCAAACTCGTATACCCCTTCGAACCCGCCAACCAGCAGCCTTTTAAGGTAGAGCTCATTGGCAATCCTCAGGTACAGGTTGATGTCGAGGGTGTTATGGTGGGTAATAAAGGGGCGGGCTGCAGCGCCACCGGGGATCGGCTGAAGAATGGGGGTTTCAACTTCGAGGTAACCTTTTGAGTTAAAAAGTTCTCTCATCGAATTGATCATTTTCGTGCGCTTGATAAAAATGTCTTTTGCCCCGGGATTAACGGTGAGGTCTACGTAACGCTGCCTGTACCTGAATTCGGCATCGGTAACGGCATCATAAACAGTGCCGTCTTTCTCTTTGACTATGGGCAATGGTTTTACCGATTTGCCAAGAAGCACAAAATCTTTCACATGAATGGAAGTTTCCCCCATCTGTGTAATAAAAACAAACCCCTTCACACCGATGAAATCACCAATATCAAGCAGCTTTTTAAAGATGATGTTGTATCTCGATGTGTCTTCACCCACGGTGAAATCATCGCGTTTGAAATATAACTGTATTCTTCCTTTTTCATCCTGGAGTTCGGCAAAAGAGGCGCTGCCCATGATACGCTTTGACATGAGCCTTCCTGCAAGGCTTACTTCCTGAAAATTATTTTTTTCCGCTGAGTATTCGTTATGAATCTGTGCTGTATTTGCATTTACATCAAATCGTTCGGCAGGGTAGGGGTTTATGCCCATCCTGCGGAGTTCTTCAAGCGCTTCCCTGCGCAAAATCTCCTGTTCGCTAAGTTCAAAATTTGCCATCAATATATCTTAAAAATTTCTGCAAATATAAAATAACTAATTCATATCAGGGGTTGAAGAATATAATTTCGCATACCTTTGCAGCATAAATCTAAATTTTGTTAACAAAACATGAATAGTACGCGCAGATTGCCTCGATGGATGAAAATGAAGATGCCTGTTGGTGAGAATTATTCAAGGGTAAAAAACATAGTTACAAAGAATCACCTGCACACGATATGCACAAGTGGTAACTGCCCGAATATCGGCGATTGCTGGAGCAGGGGTACTGCCACTTTTATGATACTTGGCGATATCTGCACGCGCAGTTGTAAATTTTGCGGGGTAAAAACCGGCAAACCTCTGCCCCCCGATGAGACAGAACCTGAAAGGGTGGCGCAATCTGTAAAGCTTATGGGGCTGAAGCATTGCGTTATAACCTCGGTAGACCGGGACGACTTGAAAGATGGCGGTGCGGGCATTTGGGCCGGGACGATCATTGAAATAAAAAAAGCAAACCCCGGCATCACCATCGAGGCGCTAATTCCTGATTTCAGGGGCAATACAGCTTTGCTTGATTTGGTTATTGAAGCTGCCCCGGAGATTATTTCACATAACCTCGAAACAGTTGAAAGGCTTACTCCCCTTGTTCGCAGCGTGGCAAAATACAACGTAAGCCTTGATGTGCTGCGTTATATTGCAAGCTCGGGCATAAGGGCCAAAACCGGTATCATGGTTGGGTTGGGTGAAACCGAAGAAGAGATTTATAAAACAATGCAGGATGCATATAACACCGGTTGCAGGATTTTTACCATCGGACAGTATCTTCAGCCAACTTTTAACCATATGCCGGTGGCTGAATATATACTTCCTGAAAAGTTTGATGAATTTAGAGAAAAAGGGTTAAAGATGGGTTTTATGTTTGTTGAAAGTTCACCGCTTGTAAGGTCGTCATACAATGCTGAGAAACACATTCACGATGTTTAGGTAAATTTCTTTGAACCATTTACCGTCCTGAATGTTAAGCAGGCTGATAACATCATCAGCTATGCAACAATCACGGCCCAGGCTACCGCATTGGATGAAGGTGCCGCTTCCTACCGGCAGGGATTATTCCCGCACAAAAAATCTTGTGATAAAAGGAAAGCTCAACACCATTTGTGTCAGCGGAAACTGCCCCAACAAAGGCGAGTGCTGGAGCGCCGGTACTGCTACATTTATGATACTCGGTGACAAATGTACACGCGACTGCAAATTCTGCCAGGTGAACACCCTGAAACCCGACGCTGTTGATTATGATGAACCCATGAGGCTCGCCAATACCATTAAGTTAATGAACCTTAAGCATTGCGTTATTACTTCTGTGGCCCGCGATGAGTTGCCCGACGGGGGTGCCGGAATATGGGTAACTACCATAAAAACCGTTAAAGAGGTAAACCCGGGTATTACCATGGAGGTACTGATCCCTGATTTCAGGCGCGGCATGCATGTGCTGGACCGTATTGCTGATGCTGGTCCTGAAATAATTTCCCATAATATTGAAACGGTTAAAAGGTTAAACCCTGTTATCAGAAGCATGTCGAGATATGAACACAGCCTTGAAATGCTTAAATATATGTCTTCAAAAGGTGTAAGGACCAAATCGGGTATGATGCTGGGATTGGGCGAAAGTACCCCCGAAGTATTGCAGGCGATGGACGACCTGCTGCAGGCCGGTGTAAAAGTTTTAACACTTGGACAATACCTTCAGCCTTCAGCCAGACATATCAGTGTTGCAGAATATGTTCATCCTGAGGTTTTCGAGATGTACCGTCAGGCAGGTTTGAATAAAGGATTTGAAATTGTGGAGAGCGGCGCCAATGTCAGGTCGTCATATCATTCCGAAAGACATATGTAAAAACTTACTGGCCGACTAAATATTATGGACATCTCTAAAAATCCGCTAAAACGAAGCCGTCATTACGAGACCCGATTCATCGGGTCGAAGTAATCTCAACAAATACGCACGCTTTAGCAGATCGCCGCACTGCATTCGCGATGACAAAAGATATACTTTTTACACAGCCTCACAATGTGTTATTAAATGCTTTTAAGTACTGTCCCGTTCAACGGGAAACTAAATAGTGTCTGTTTTTAAAGTCCGCATACTTCGTTGCGCTCGTCCTCAAAAAAGTCATTTACGTATGGTAAACTCCCTTTTTTCGGGCTTCACGCGCCTCGTCTGCAAACTTTAAAGAACAGCCACACAACTTTATGGACAAACACTAAATAGTGTCTGTCTTTAAAGTCCGCATACTTCGTTACACTCGTCCTCAAAAAGGTCATTTACGCATGGTAAACTCCCTTTTTTCGGGCT